>DDIP01000454.1 GCA_002338605.1 Proteobacteria bacterium UBA1847
GGGCCTGCCGAAAGTCCGGGGCGTCCTTCAGCACACCCTGCAGCAACACAACTGCCGTTTCCAGATCGTCCTCAGCCACCGCCACCCGTGCAGTGGTATATCGTGCCATGAGACTGTTTTCGGCTATCGAACTCAATTCTGCGGCACTGCGGCGCGCAGCCTGAATGTTTCCCTGCAGCAGGTGGATATCGGTCAGCCCGGCCAGTGCCGTGGGCAGAGTATTCCGATCCTCACCGGCAGCCGCCAGTTCGATTACGCGTTCGAAATCAGCCTTCGCGGCGTCAGGCAGCCTGGCATTCAGCCTGAACGTAGCTCGTGCCAGCCAGGCCGGTGCGTAGTCCGGCCCAACTTCGATAGCGCGATCAATGGAAACGGCGGCTTGTTGCGACTGACGCTCCAGCATGTACGTGGACGCCATTCCGAGATACGCGGCCGGGTTCTCCGGGTCTTTCTCCAGCACTTCGACGTAAAGCTGGCGGGCGCTATCGGGACGCCCAAGCGCGAGGTGTGCTTCGGCGCGAATCAGCTGCAGCGAAATCCGGTCATCGTCATTGGCAGCATCTTCTACGTCGATTTCTGCCAGCACCATGTCGTAGATCTTTTGCGCCAGCAGGGCGTCACCCAGAAAGACCACCACACTACTCTTGGGGACGCCGAGCTCAATGGCCTTCCGCAGCTCTTTCTCCGCTGCATACGGTTCGGCCACTTGCAGGTACACCTGGCCCAGCGCCAGTCTCGCATCCTTGTTCTCAGGCTCACGCTGCAGAACAGTTTTGAGATCGATGATTGCCGTACGATAGTCGTTCTGCTCAACGGCCGATTGCGCTCTCGCGAGTAGCGCCTCACTGTCGAGTCTGAAATCGCAGGCGGCGACGGTGAGCAGTGCAACAACCAGGATTAGGATGGTTAACCCGCGATACAGGTTCAACGGCCGATGGAGCGCCATCGGTCTTGTCGTTTCGTCAGGCATACAGCTCATCCAGCCAACTCCGGGTAAGGGGCTGTAATATACCTAACATTCGACAAGCAAACACGGCACTGATCCACAGACCGTGGCGTGATGGATGCACGGAATCAAAGGTGTTGGGGCGCGCATTTTGCAGCGTAATGAAAAATGCCGGGAGCGATTACGAATCGCGTCCCGGCATCCTGATTCAGTGCAGGCGAGTTGGCTGCAGGCGAGCTAGCTCAACCTGGACCGTCGTCGCCTGATTACGAAGCCCAGCCCGAGAAGGCCGATTCCCAGCAGAGCCAGGCCCGCTGGCTCAGGAATTTCAACACCGTGGTTGAAGCCGGTCAGCGACAGTCCGTGCTCATGATAAATCGTCGCAACGGTTGTGATCGAATAGGGCCCTGTGACTGACGCTCCGCCATATACCGTTGAACTAAACGAGCCACCCGTCAATACACCTGTGTCGTAAAGCAGCGTTTCGGTGCCAAAGGCAGTATTTGTCGAATCAATGTAGGACTGGAACGAAATCTGGCCGTCAGTCGTGCCGCCAAGATCAACCGAGAAGTTCGTATCGCCGTGCGGGACGCTGACATCCGTGTTCGTCAGGCTGATGGTCAGCGAACCACCGGAATTCGACAGGCCCATTACATTCAGGGAACTCAGGTCCAGGCGCGCCTTGTTCGAGTCGCCAATCAGAGGATCGCTAACGCCAAGCGTGACGTTCAGTATCCATTGGCCCACTGAGCCAACGAAAAGCACTGCCCCGTTGTCTCCGACATCGGTGATCGTCTGAGTATTCTCGCCGTCGCTCAACGTCAGGATCAATGTCGCCTGAGCAGGTGACGCAAGTAGAAGGCTGGCAACGATGCTCGCGCCGAAGATGCTAATCATTTTTTTGAGTTTCATGTGCATTCCCATTTGAACCGCGAACCGGCTCTGCTGTTTAATATAAAGCAACATTCATACCAAATCTATTTTTTATTTTATAAATCAGTATGTTAAATAATCTCGCCTACCAACCTTCTTGTCGAACTTCCAATTCAGGTCGAAGGATGTAAAACCAACCGACACCTGCACCCTCGTACCGGCGCGATGCCACTACGGCCCCTGGTACAGCCTTGTAAAGTTGTCAAACAGGTAACTGCTCTCGACGTACCCGCCAAAACCGACCGAGCCGGGCGTATCAAGCCGGTTGGCCGAGCTGTCGCTGGCGCTGGCCTGGCCGATAATCTCCCATCCGGAGGGGCCGAGACGCTCGATGTTTGCGTCCAGCAGCACGGGATTTGTGCCGATCGCACGCAGGCGAAGTCGGAACTGATCCGTCGTATTCAACGGCGTTGTCAGGTTGAATGTCGCCAGCGACTGCACGAATACATTGCCCCGCTGCCGTCCGAGAACGGCCTGAGTTGAACTGTTGTTCATGTACAGCATGTAGCCATCAGCCATATTGCCAATTGCTGCCGTGTCGGAACGAACCCGAACCCACAGCTGCGGGTAGCCGACACTCGGGGTCGTGAAGTTCAGCTCCACGGACGCTTCGACGTCGAGAAGGTCCTCTTCAGCGGGCCGGTAGACGAGGTTGTCGCGATAGCCGGTCGAAACCGCATTCTTGACCGCGCTCGAACCCCCAAGTGAAAAGGCACCGGGCTGCTTTTCGATCCAGCCTGCCCCCAGCGTGGCAGCGTCAGGTCTCGAGAAGTCGTCGAAATAGTCCGTACCCGGATCGAGAATAGTAAGCGCGATCGACGCGGACTCACCGCCGCCCGGGCCGGGGTTGTAAACAGTAATGAGTGCCGTTCCCGCGGTTTCGATATCTGACGCGTTGATCGAAGCCTGCAACTGCGTCGCCGACGAATAGGCCGTCGCCCGGTCCTGCCCATTCCAACGGACAATGGACCCCGGCACGAAATTGACGCCTTGCGCCGTCAACGTGAAACCAGCGCTATCGACCACCACCAGGTCCGGCATCACGCTTGTCAGGCCTGGTATCGGGTTGCCAGCCGGCACGGTTACCGTGAAATTCTGGGCGTTCGATATGCCACCACCGGGTGCCGGATTGCGCACGGTCACTGCGACCGCACCCTGCGATGCCAGGTCCGCCGCACTGATCGACGCCTGCAATTCGCCTGGCGATACAAACGTTGTCGGGCGATCCGACCCACCCCAGCGAACGACAGATCCGGGACCGAAATTGGATCCAGCAACCGTCAGCGTGAATGGCGACGACCCTTGCTGCGCCGAAGACGGCGTCAGGCCCGACGTAACCGGGGCCGGATTGCTGCCTTCACCCAGCCGGATGGTATAGAAGTTGTCATACCGATCCGATGCGTCGCGCCATTTGGCAAACCCGGTGGCACCGGTTCCGGTAATCGGCGCGATCATTTGCGGGGTATTGCAGAATCCGCCTGGCACCGCCTGCGAATTCTGGTCGTGCAGTACGGTACCCGAGGCAATGACTTCCCAGTTATCGGCCGTCAGATGCTCCATATAGCCCGTCAGCCGAACCGGATTCGTGCCGGTTACCTGGAAGCGCAGTCGATATCGATCGCCCTCGATGAACGCCTCGGTGACGTCCCAGCTAGCCAGGTAACACTCGTAGTAATCATCAATTGGCGTGACGTGAATCTGTCCCGGGTTGAAGAAAGAATCGTAGAAAAGCGTGTAACTGCTTAACGATGAGGAATACTGGACAGTGTCCCTTTGCACGCGGGCATGAACCTGCGGGTACCATGAATCAACGCCGGGTGTGCGCGTGAATTCCATACCAACTTCCACGTTCTGGGCGTCTTCAGCTGGCGGACGATACGTAATCAGGTGGTTGAAGCCCTGCGATGGCGTCGCCACGCCCGAGACTTCACCGTTGGCCAATGAAAATACGCTGGGGACCTTTTCCGTCCAGTTGTTGCCGATATCGGGAGAGTCTGGCCGGTTAAAATTGTCGAAATAGACCGTTTCTCCGGCATCGAGCACGAACAGCGTCTGCGGGTTCGTGACAACGTTGTTTGCGCTGGGTGTACGTACCGTCACCGCGCTGCGTTGTTCGGTCGCAAGCAACCCGGCACTGACGTCGGCCAGCAGCTGCTGATCCGAGACGTAAACGGTATTAACGGCAACGCCGCCAACCTGTACGACCGAGTTCTGCGTGAATCCCGCGCCATTCAGCGTCAACTGAACACCGTTTGCCCCGGCTGCAACTGACACGGGACTGATGTTGGTGAGATTTTGCGCATTGCCACCGGTTCCGCCACCCGAGAGAATTTCAAATTGCAGCGTATTCGATGTACCGCCGCCGGGTGCCGGGGACACTACGGTCACATTGGCGAATCCTGCCGAGGCAATATCCGATGAGCTGATCGTCGCATTCAGTCGGTTGCTGGTAACAAAGCTCGTTGTACGCTCGCTACCGTTCCAGAATACGCGGGACTCAGGAATAAAGTCCTGGCCATCGACTGCAAGCGTAAACCCGCTGGAGCCCTCGGTTGCGGAACTTGGCGTGAGCAGGGTCAGAATCGGCTGTGGGTTGTTCGCAGGATTGGTAATCGTAAAATTCTGCGCGTTGGACAAACCGCCGCCCGGGCCGGGGCTGAACACTCTCACCGCCGTCGTGCCGGCCGTCGCGATATCGGCGGAGTCAATGACTGCTTGCAGCTGTGTTGCAGATATATAGGCAGTCTGTCGATCCATCCCGCCCCAACGCACTGTCGAACCCGGCACAAAACCGGAGCCGTTGACTGTCAGCGAAAATCCGGAGCCGCCGGCTTCCGTAGTGTTGGGTGACACATCCGATGTTGTCGGCACCGGGTTACCGGGTATTGCCGTGACCGTGAACGACTGGGCATTGGACAAGCCGCCTCCCGGCGCCGGATTAAACACAGTGACCGACGCAGTGCCCGGACTACCGACGTCCGCGGCCGTGATGTTCGCCTGCAGCTGCGTTTCCGAAACAAAAGTCGTGGCCCTGTCCGCACCATTCCAGCGAACCGTAGCGCCGGGCACAAAATCCGATCCGTCGACAATCAGTGAAAAGCTGGAACTGCCCTCGTCAATACTGTTCGGGACAAGACCGGTCGTTCCGGGCGCTGGATTGTTCTGCCCACCGCCTTGCAGGTCGAGTCGATTGAAGTTGTCGAACGTGTAGCTCGATTCAACGTAACCGCCGAATCCGACAGCACCAGGCGTCGAAATTCGAGTCGCAGCGGCGTCTGCAACGCTGGCCTCGCCTATCACCTGCCAGTCCCCGGCGTTGTCACGCTCGATCCATGCGCTGAGGTTGACCGGGTTGGTTCCCGTCGCACGCAGGCGCAAACGATATCGATCCGTCGTGTTCAAAGGCGTTGACAGGAATATGTCAGCCAGTGTCGTGACGAATGCGGAGCCGCGCTGCCGTCCGAGAACGGCGCTCGTCGTACTGTTGTTCACATACAGAATATAAGCGTCAAGCGAGTTACTCGTGGCTGCAGTGTTGCCTTGCACTCGAACGAAAACCTGCGGATAACCGACGGCGGTATTCAGAACGCGCATTTCCACGCTGGCCTCGGCATCGAGCAGATCCTCGACCGAAGGGCGATAAGCAATATTGTCCCTGTAGCCGGTCGACACAGCGCCCTTGGCCGCCAAACCGCCGGCGATGCCGAAGGCGGCCGGGTTCTTCTCAATCCAGTTGCTGCCCAGTTCGGGGCCGTCCGGTCTCGCAAAGTCGTCGAAATAATCAACCGCAGACGCCGGCATCGAGACGCAAAGCAGCATACCAACCGCAATCCAGAAGGACGGGCGAGAGAAAGTGAGTCGAAATATCTGACACTGCATAATATGTGCTGCTCCGGTTTTCATTCCCATGGTGAGATGCATTTTTTGCACCGACTTTTAATTTCTCATGTAACTCAAGGAATTAGCGACGAATCGATCGAGGCCAATAACGCTCTCTGTAAAGAACACCGACGCGCAGCCGGGCTCGCCGCCGCGATGTTCATGGGGTCAGCGATGTCGGAGCTACTCGCTTGATCCCCTTGAGATACCTCCGTAGGATTCAGGCCGCGTCCGCCGGACCGCCCGGCTCAGTGCGGCGACGCCAACCGGGGATTCGATTTGCAGCTGTCCAACATTCCAAAGCGCTGGTTTTGCGGGCGCAGACTCAAGATAATTCTCGTCTTCGTCGTGGCGATTTCGGCATTCGTAACCGGAATCCGGTGGGGCTTGCCACAGGCTGCTAATCCCGAGACCGTCCAACCCTGGGCACTGGATACAATCGCGCCGATCGCACCGCTGAACGAGGCCTACTACGGTTTTACCCGATCAGGCAACGAATACGTCGTATACCCGCTGTTCCATTACGTCGTTTTAAGCGTCGCCTATGCCCCGTACGTCGGCTTGCAGTTGCTTAACGGCAATCTTGCCGTACCGAGCTCCACGTTCCCTTACGGGCTTGTGGATATTGTCCGTGCCTGCCAGGACCTGACCTTGATCGCTCGAGGCGTAAGTCTGTTGATGGCGCTCGGCATCATTTGCCTGGTCTTTAAAATGACCGATCGTCTCGTCGGACGGAGTGCCGCCCTTTGGGCGACACTTTGCGCCAGCTTGATTGCTCCGCTGAGCTATTACGCCAAAACGTCGAATCTTGATGTGCCGTATGCATTCTGGGTTTGCCTCGCCATCTGGCGGTTTCTCCATATTCTCGATCGGCAGAACCTGAAGGACTACCTGCTGTTTGGTGGTTTTACCGCCCTGGCCGTTGCAACCAAGGACCAGGCTTACGGTTTTTTCGTCCTCGCTCCGTTTGTACTCGCCTACGCCCGTGCAAGATCCCTGTCGATCCCCGGCGATGTATCGCTGTGGCAATGGTGCGTGGCGCTGCTCAGCAAACCCATGATTCTCGGTGGTGCATCCGCCTTATTTTTTTACGCCGCGGCCAACAACCTTTTCTTCGGTGGCCTTGACGGATTGCTGCGACACCTTTCCTACGGCAGCGATATTTACGACTATCGTCTGACGACTGAGTCGGCCTTTTACAGTATTGCAAGCCAGGTTCAGCTACTCGGCCAATCCGGCGTTATCCTTTTGCAGATCCTGGCGCCCGTGTCGCTGGGACTGGCGATTTTCGGAATTGTCTGCGCTGTGCGTGAACGAAACTGGAAGCTGTTGTCGCTGCTCACGTTCATCGTTTCGTACTACGTATTCGTTATTGCCGTATTCAACCTCGTATTCGCCCGATACCTGCTGGTACCCTCAATTTTGCTGACGCCATTCATTGGCCTCGGAATCATGCGTCTTCCGGTGAAGGTATTTCGCTGGCGCGCAGCGTCTGCGTCAATCGTCGCCCTGGCGATGCTCTCGCAACTGGCCCTCGTCGTCGACGTGAACCTGTCCCTCATCGCTGACAGCCGCAAGACAATGGGTTCCTGGATTCATCAGAACGTCAAGCCCGGCGCAGTGATCGAATCGCAGGTGCGCGAACGCATGCTTCCCTACATTTCGACCGATTACAACGTGTCAATTGCGGGCAACTCAGGCGATCCGATAACGATGCTGGTTGTGCCGGAGGACCTCACTCCAGCAGCGCTCGTGGCGAGGAATCCCGACTACATACTGATTCTTGAGGGCCTCGGGGTGACGGGCGATCCCGCCGCCTGGACAACGCCGTCGCTCAGGGCGTACTACCAGGATTTGATCAGCGGCGGGCTCGGCTACGACATCGTCGCCGACTTCGAGACCCCGCATATCTTCCCGTTTCGCCAGATACCGGGAACCAGGCCCCGGTCGATCCTGTTGGCACGGTCTTCGGGTTCCGGCAAGCAGCAGTCACCTTGACACCCAAAGCAAAAGTCAGGATCGCACTCGCCATCGGCATTTTGGTCGCGATCCTCCTCATGGGACTGGCACTGCGCGACGTCGAATGGCCGATCATCCTGAGCAGTCTCAAGAATGCGAATTTCCTGTTCGTCATCCCGATCAGCATGGCGCTGATGCTGCAATACTGGTTCAAGGCGCTGCGCTGGAAGATTTTGCTGAATCCGTTCGCATCGGTCGCAACGGCGCAAGTGTTCCCGGCGACCGTCGTAGGGTATCTCGCAAACCTTGTGTTTCCGGCCTATCTCGGCGAATTCGCCAGGGTTTATCTGCTTGGTAAACAGTTACGCCTACGCTATTCCTCTGTGATGGCCACCGTCGTCCTGGAGCGATTCTTTGACTTTCTGTCGGTACTTTTCTTTGTCGGCATTGTCCTCATTGCGGATTCCAGCGCGCCCGCCGAGCTGAAAACGGTGGGCGTTGTCGCGGGCGCAGCCAGTGGCGCGCTCTTGCTGATGCTTGCCGCAGTCCTCGTGTGGACCGAGGCATTAACCCGACTGGTGCTGAAAATGACAGCGTTTCTGCCCGATGCAATCGGCGATCGACTCGCCGAACAACTAGCACTGGGAGCCGTCGGCCTGCAAAGCGTTCGAGATCTTCGCAGGATCCCGTCGATTGCAGTTACTTCGCTGCTGCAATGGGGCGCAATGGGGCTCTGTATCTACCTGGGCATGATTGGCACCGGACTGCAGGTACCGTTGTCAGCGGGATTCGTTGTGCTTGCGTTGACAGTCATGGGCGTTACGCTTCCGAGTAGTCCGGGATTCTTCGGCACAATCCAGCTTTGCTTTACACTCGGGCTGGCCCCCTACGGAATCGCAGCCAGCGAGGCGTTTGCGGCATCAATTTTCTTTCACCTGACCATTTATGTTGCGGGCTGGGCCGCCGGACTCTACTACCTTCGCCAGTCCGGCCTGACCTTGGGCGGCCTGCACAACGCCTCTATCGATCAGGAGAATCGATCATTACATGATCGGCATTAGCCCAGGTACTTTGAAACCAGCGGTCCGACAATCTGACTGAGTTTCAGTGGTAGTTTCTGCCATGCGGCGATCAGCAGCTTGTAGCGCGGATTGTTCACGTTGAGTTCCGGCATGGCCGTGGCATTGACCAGGAAGTACTGGTAGTGAAGCGGTTGTGGTGTAAAGCCCCAATGACGCTTGTAATTGTACGGGCCCGTATCGATCTTGCTTCGGCCAAAGTCGAAGGTTTTGCACCCTTTGCTGCCCGCGCGGCACATCAGGTCGAAATACATGTAGTCCATTGCTTTGGACGTCCGGCTTTGTGGTAGTCCTCCCCCGTAGTAGGGCAAAACCTGGTCCTTGAAATAAAAACTGAGCAAAGAGCAATGCAATTCATCACCGTCCCTGATTGAGACAATCTCACAATCACTGCCGAATTCATTCTTGAGATTCGCAAAGTATTTTCGACTGAATATTGGCGTACCCAGATTTCGGACACTCACGGAATAGGCATGGAAGAAATCAACAATGTTGTCTTGAATCTCACGGCTGAAATTGCTGTTTATTGATTTGCGAACGACCGCACGCTGCTTGTTCTTTATGCTGAGGAGAATCGCTTCGTCACCGTCTTCTATTTCTCGGACAAAAGTCGCATGCATTGATTTTGACGGCCAGTCATCCCGGGTTTTCTCCTTATTGCGAAGCTCCAGGTAATCAACTCCAAGTTTGACGGCCAGTTCTGCTGCACTGTCCTCAAGCAGCCGCAGAATCTTTTCGTTATCCGCTACCGCACCTCCGTAGACAGCGAATGGCAGCGACACCAGGAAATGGCCGAATAGCAGGCTCTTTACTTCAAACAGGGGCAAGATTCCCCGGATGTCACCATTCGAGTCCGTCGCCTGGAGATAGTGCGGCGTGTGATTGAAAGACTTCTGTATAACGCGATACCAGCCCGCACGATGAAAGAATGTCGCGGCGTCGTTGCTGTCGACATATCGGTCCCACGCACTCAACGTCGCGACAGGCACTGGGCCCACATTGATGTTTTCCAATTTTCCAGGGTTGTTAGACGAGGAGTCCATTGACAGGTTTTCCGAGCAGGTTTTCTTAGGGTGGGCGACCAAGAGTATCGACACGAGCCTCCGAGTCAATGAGCTTGATCACAAATGCCAGATTATGCTTTGTCGTTCGACGCAACGTTCTGCCGGAGCAGCATTTCCACGATTCGAATAACGACTCCGTCGCGCGGCATGTCGTCGTGGGATACCGGAGTCAGTAACAACAGGTTGCCTTGACTGGTTTCTTTGAAGTGTCGGTTCGCTCGCAGGCTCTGCCCCACGCCCGCGCCATCAAGAATCGCGCTCGCCGACGGTTCGATCCATTTGTCCGGTTCGATGCGAAGTGTGAACCAGGCTATTTGCCGCTCTTCATCAGGAACGATGGTGGGTGTTCCTGGGGCGTCCGGGCCGAGACCCCAGGGTGTCTCGTCTACCGGGGCGTCGCCTGTCCCGTTCAGCATGAACTGCACCGCGTTTCGACCGCGGTCAACAGCAAACGCCGGACACATTTCAACGGCACCATCGTCGTCATATGCACAGAGTACGTTTGTTCCATGATTTGCGCCGCCCAGCGAAATCCAGATTCGGACCCTCTCGGGCGCAATCCTCGCCGCGTACCAACGCGAGCTAACGGCCCCCATACTGTGGGAAACAATATCGACACGTTTTGGCAACGCGCCGGAATGTCCGGAACGGCGGGCGAACTCACTGGCATTCTCAAGGAGTTTCTCGATTGCCGGCGCAATCGCGGATTCCGCAGCCTCGATATTTCCCAGGACGTTCGGTCGTATGCTGACCGCACTCAGGTATTGCGACGGGTATCCTGCCTTTGACAAGTGTTGAATCATGTCGCCCCAGTCATCCGGGCTCATGCCGTGCCCATGCACGAACACGACCGGAGTCCGTGAGAAATCCAGTGCGGGTTCACCGCCGCAGGCGCCCGTGGCAGATAACAATAAACAGGCAGCCAACCTGGCAACAACTGAGAAGCGATATGTCGGCCGGCGAATACCCACACTAGGTCTCGCTGCTGTTCAGTCGACTGCGAACCACTTTGGCCGGGTTTCCTACCGCAATTGAATTGCCTGGAATGGCTTTGGTTACGACGGAACCCGCACCAATGATGCAGCCCGTGGCCAAATCGTCCATGACCACCGACTGCGAGCCAATCCAGCAATCGTCGCTGATGACAATTCTCTTCTTGGCACCGCCTTGCAGGTTCATCGGGATATCGGCGCGATCGAATTTGTGTTGTTTCATGCCGCTCAGAAACGTACAACGCTCGCCGATGAGTACGTCATTACCGATATTGCAATGGTGAATGATAGAAAAGCGTCCAACCAGAACATTGTCACCGACCTCAACATCGGAGTAGATGAATACCGCCCCGAATTCGAAGAGACAATTTTTGCCGCAACGTCGCAGCGCAAAGCGGTAGAACTCGTAGCGCAGAATTACGCCGGGAAAGTAAGGTACAACACTCAGGAGTTCTGAAAACGAACGAAATACGATGTCCGACAATCGAGACAGCATTGCCATTGGCCAGATAACCGGCCACGAGAGCACGCCCAATACACGCTGCAAGACTTTCACCCAGCCGCCCTGTTGAAACTGCAGGTACTCCACATCCGTGTACCCGCCCTGCTGTACTTCTTCCCTGCTCATGACATCATTTTTCCCTGCCAAAATTTTTCTCATCGTAGGACTAGGAACTCTTTCGCCCCGGTTGACTCTGTGACTCGTAATCGCCAAGAAATCACAGATATCTGTCAGGGCGATGGAAAGCTCATGGTAGCAGTTGTCCCTTTCGAAACAGTACTGGTCACCTTGAGGTCTCCGCCCAGCTTGCGAGCAAATTCCCTGACCTGGTAGACACCAATACCCATACCTTGACTGCCCTTTGTCGAATCGAACGGTCGAAACAAACGGTCGCGAATAAATTCCGCTGTCATGCCGCATCCGTCGTCGGAAACCTCAATAATAATCTGGCCATCCACGTGATCTGTCTTCACGACGACACTGCCGTCAGCTCCGGTTGAATCCTGTGCGTTGCGAATGAGATGGGTCAAAACCATCGTAATCCGTTCGACATCGACCTCGACAATTGCGTTGTTGTCATTGAATTGAAGTATCGGGACCGGCTGTCGGGCTGAGCAACGGTCGACGGCGCCAGAGACAATAAATTTCAGCGCTATCGACTTCTTGGCTTGTGCAGTATCGCCGCGCTTTAGCTGATCCATGACGCGCTTCATTCTGTTCACCGAGTTGGCGATCGTATTCATTGCATCGTCGACAAAATCCGGGTTTCGCTTGTGCTTGGTCGCATTTGCAACAATGAGAGATTGCTGTGCGATCAGGTTATTCAGGTCGTGCATGAGAAATGCTGTCAGTCGATTATAAGCTTCGAACTGCCTGGATTCGGCAAGCAAAGCATCAGCGCGTTCCTGGGCCAGGTGAACAGCGACGTGATTGCCGACTGTCTTCAGCAAGTCTCGGTCTTCGTAATTCAACCTAAGCCGTCCTGGTGCCTTGTGCAGTACCACCAGGCCAATCAGCTCGCCTCGCGTAAACAACGGTGCAATCAGCCATGCATCCTTATCGATCAGCAACCAGTCCGGTATACGCAAGTCTCCGTAGATGCGGGGCGTTCGCTTGAACTCTTCGAGGTCGACCAGCCAGCCGTTCTTCTTGATAAAAACAATCAGCGGGTCGTCCAGGTCGATGTTCGGGACGTCGCCATTGATGTTGTAGGATGCGGCGGCTTCGAGTATGGACTCACGGTCATCCAACAACCAAAGCGCCCCTGCCGGACTCTGGACAATCTGCGCCAGCGCCGTGATCGCCGTTCGTCGCGCAGTGCTGGGCTCCATTCTTGCAAGCGTCGCAATCAGTCGCAACCACTCTTCTCTATAGTCATACCGGTTGCGGAAAAAATGTTTGCTGAGGAACACGCGAAGTTGCGCCCTCAGATTCGATGAGAAGAGCAGAAACATCAGAAGTACAGCCGCTCCGACGAAAAATGTCGCACTCGCGAAACCACTCCAGGTCCGGCCCTGAATGACGATCCAGTATCCGAGCGCGCTCATGAGCAGCAGGTAGACGCCGACGCCGACAATCGTGGTTGAATAAAAGACCACTTGTCGAGACACAAAAATATCAAGATCCCACTCTTTGTTGGCCCGTGCGGCGAACGCAATCACCGGCACCAGAGCGGCGTTGAACAATCCGCGGCCCGTCCAGGCCCAGGGCACGATGCCATCCAACATCAGGTTCTGGGAGTAGAGAAACAGGTCATACGCGAAGATTCCGCCGATACCTGCCATCAGGACCTTGATGCCCCGGCGGGACTCGTCCGGCGAATTGCGGTGTAGCTGCTCGACCATCAGAAGCCCGATCATGGCCAAAACGAGCCCGCCGGCATTCAGGACCGACACCAGCGTCGTTCCTGCCGGAAAAATCGGGACGTTATAGCGAACCAGGGTGCCGGCGCCGATAACGGCAAGCCACGCCAGAATACTGGCGCCAATCAGAATCCGACTCGCGCCGATCTTGGATAGCAACAACGCCAGGAACATGAACCAAGCCCCGGTTCGCAACAGCTCGGCCAGGAAGACCCAGAATGCGGCTATCCGCCAGCCATGGAGATCGGCCGCGAGTATGAACGCCCAGACAATATTGGCCACACAGGCGACGATCAACAGGCTGCCAATCGCCTGCCCCCGCCAATTCGCCGCCACCAGGATGGTCAGGAAAACGTAAAAAAGTGCGGCGGCCGCGTTGCCAAAAATGCCTAGTTCGGTCATAAGGATCGTGGATACGGCTTCGGTCCGGACAAGGATGACAGCATAGTCCACAGAGCGCCATTACCCAATATGCGGTGCCGGATGATGGCGATTTCCTTGCGATCGGACCACATCAATGGCCTCGTGCCTGCTGGCGGTGAGGCATGACGGCGAGACTCGTCATCTCGAGCCATCATAAAGACCCGTCCCGTCCAAATGCATCAGCAAAGTGACCGGAGTCACTTGCAACCCATTTGCCCGGAACGGACCTTCTGGATGTGGCGTCCCCAAGGAGAATGACAACAAACCCCAGGATCCGCGCCACTAAAGGCCTCCAGTATAAACCGACTCATCCGGGACGCAAAAAGTGAATTTTGCACCCGCCCCATCTGATACAGCGGTTTCACTGAATCGTCTCATCCGAGACTATAGCCCGCCCCATCTGGTACCCAAAGCGGCAGCCCAGATTTCTGCCCCAATCGGCTACGCCTCATCTGAGACAGCCGTGCCCTACTTCAAGATCGAAGGATACACCACAGGGCATCGGTCTGCGCCTGATTCGGGGGCATTCCAAGACTTGTCGAATCTCGATTCCGGGATAGAACAAGAGTACCAATTGATACGACTTGCAGACCAATCAGGAGGCGCCAAATGCAAATAATCCTGACCTTTTTCTTGACCGGAGCAGCTTGGGCAGCATTCAGCATCTTTCTCGTATGGATACCTGCCTGGTGGCTATGGAACACCTTTGTCGCCCCGGCTTTCGATTTGCCGGCTCTGACACTAGTTGAGAGCACGGGCTGCCTTATCTTCTTCTGGATTGCGAAGCATGGAGCAGCGAAATTTGAGGTGACGCTGGGACAAAGAGATTGACGACCAGCTGGAACCTGCCAGAAAGGACAAGCCCCGATCGACTTAACCTGACTAACTGAGGACCAAAATGAATATTCAGATTTCTGACATTCGTCCGGACGAAACCATAGAGATCCGCGTCAAAGACAGCCCAATCTTGAAACGACCCGCTGATTCAGTGGATATCCACATCCACAGCACGATCAAGCGATCCGAAGACACCACGCCGAAGCGCCCGGATGCAAGACCTCGGCGCAGACGCGCGATCAGCTTTTAGCAGCGATGTTCCGAGGTTTGTAGAGCCACCGTGCGACGACGTGGAGATTGCCGAACCGGAATGCCTCACTTAACGCTTTGCCGGGGTCAAACGCTTCGGCAGCCATGCCCGACCCAAGCGACCTCCCGTCGATGATATTCGGTGCTTCGGTCTTTTCGTGCCCTGAACGTTCACTATGTCGTGCCCTTCGGCTAGAGCATGTTCTATCAACGTCTTCTCGACGACATTCAGTACCTGACTGACTTTCTGGCCGGGCTTGCCAATGATCTC
>DDIP01000249.1 GCA_002338605.1 Proteobacteria bacterium UBA1847
GGCTCATGTAAATACTTTCCCGAGGGAGTCCGGATGCGACGGGTTCCGTCTGAAACCAGGCCACGGCCGCATCGCCATTGGCATTCATATCAATCTTCGGCGTCTTCGCATATTCGCCGTCAACGGAATCGAGAATTGTCGGGCCGGCCCAGGTGCTGCCATCGAGATGATAGGCCACGATGTCCGAAAAGCCGCTCACTGTGGGTGCCTGTGGAAATACGGTAATAACGTCGCCGTTGGTGGCCATGGCGACTTCCGCATGTGACGTGACCGGATCCGCATTCTCGACGAGCCCCATATCCGTCCAGCCCGTGCCGGGCAAGTAATGCGCGGCCCAGACACTCTGTGAATTGTTGTTGCCGGCGTTCGCAGGCTCTCTCCAGACGACGACCGCTTCGCCGGAAGCGGGGTCACTGGCCATATGAAGCGTATTCTCAACGCCAACCGCCAGTGGCAGTCCTTCCGGCTGCCACCCCGATCCGGCCAGGTACGAGTGGCTCTCAAGGAAATCTTTTGGCAGCACCGTCAACGCGTTGCCGGCAGAGTCCACGGCGAATCCGGGCGGGTACGCCGAATCGATGGTTGCCAGTTCTTCCGGCGGCGTCCAGACGCTGCGGGCCGGGGAGATCGTATGCCACACCGAGTAGCCTCGGTAGAACAGGATCTGACGTTCGCCGCCGGGGCCGAATCCAACCTGGGGCTGCAATGCGGCCTGTGCACCCCCAAGGACGTCAGGCTGAAACACCAGTTCCGCACCGGCCCAACCGCCAGCCGAATCATCATTCAGGATTGTTCCTGTACAGGTATCGTCGGTGACCAGCGCGTGCTCTGAATCTGTGCTGATAACAAGCTCGAACACTTCGTCATCCTCGGCGTCTGTGTCGCCGGAGACTGAGATGTCGATCGGCGACACCGTATCGCCCGCGGGAATCGTAAGTACGGAGTCGACGGCGGTGTAGTCCTCGCCGGCCATAGCAGTCAGATCATTCGTTGCGTATCTGATATCGAGTGGTACGTCCAGAGCCTCCGAGAGCATGACCGTCAGCGTGAACGTGGTCGTGCCACTGTCACCTTCTGCAAGCGCCACGTCAACGACACTGACTCGAGCAATAGGGTCATCCGTCCGAATAGTGCCGACGCCGTCACCACCGATTGTCGCGTTGCCGAAGGTATTGGTTACACCAAGAACGAAGGTTTCGTCGTCTTCCGGTTCGGTATCACCGAAAATGGGAACCCGTATCGTCAGCTGTGACTCGCCGGCATCGATCGTGCGCTCGCCAGTCGTCTCCTGGTAGTCGCTGCCTGACTCCGCTTCACGGTTGCTCGTCGCATAACTGAATGTCACTGGCGTGATAGCCGGAGCGTCGAGCGCAACCGTGAATTCCATGTCAGCCGTGCCACTGTCACCCTCGATCAGTTCAGCATTCTGAACGGATATGCGGCGAACCTCGACCACCGTATCGTCGTCATAAATCGTCCCCGTTGCCCATGGATAGCTGAGTATTGCAGCGTCTGTTTCAGCCGTCAGCGACACGATGAACGTCTCCGGTACCGTACCCTCGGGCTCGTCATCGCCATTGGCCGTAATGACGATCTCCGCTTCCGTCGAACCTGCCACAAGCGTCACTGAACCACTGGCCGCATCGTAATCCTGCGGTGACGTTGCCGTGGCGTCGATCGTTGACCAGGTTACATGGACGTCGTTGGAAAGAGCTTCTGACAGCGACAGGTGAAACCTCATCTCGCTTGTCGAACCCGCATCGCCTTCGGTCAGCACCACTGCGTTGCTAACGGACAGAATCGGTGTGCTCGCGTCGATGTCCTGCTGTTCGACAAGTACGAGGAATTCCCAGGTCGCGCTCGGCAAACCGTCAAAAACCGAGGACCAATCGAACGTGACGAGGAAATTTCCGCCGATGGCAAGGTTGTCGAGGCCCTGCGGCAAAACAAAAACAATGGTCCCGGACCCACCGCTTCCCAACACGATCCGCAAATGCCCGGAGGCAACGATGAACGGAATGTGGATATCGGAGGTGTAGTAGATATCGTAAGGAATCAGCAGCTCGGCAAGCCCGAGACCGCGAAGCAGATCATCGGTATCGATCAACAGGTCGTAGTCGATGTCAACGCTGGCACCCACGAACGAACCATTAAAATATCCGAGGTTGACCAGGTCCATGAACGCCGTCAGCGGATCGTCGTTGACGAGGATGCCCGAAGCCTCTCCATCGCCAATCGTTGCATTTGACGATGGGTTCGATAGCACAACTCGGAATTCCTCGTTGAGTTCGAATGCTGTATCCGGCACCGCCGACAGCGTGATGGTCGCCTGACTCGAGCCCACGGCAAAAGTGACCGTTCCACTGCTGTCGCTGAAGTCCGGGTCCTCGGTCGTGACGTGAGTAACGGCATAGTCGACCGTGACGGTCCCGGTGGCGGGTGCATCCAGTGACACGGAGAATTGAACGTCAGTGGCGTTGCCACTGCTGCCTTCATCAATAATCCGGTCATCACCGATGGTGATCGTGCGGTTCGCCGGCTCCGGGCCCGGACCGGGGGAGCTATCGCCTCCACCGCCCCCACCACCACACGCCGCGATACCGAGCAAGATCACGGTAACCAGACTTCCATGCATCGGAATAGCTTCGAATCTTTTCATCGTATGCTCCACGTTTAAGGAGACATACACCGTTCGGACCGAACGGGGATCGTTATTTAGAGATTCTTTCGGAATTGCGAGTGCTGACACAGCATCTGTTGCGCAGAACCAGTGAACAATTCAACTGACAATAGGTAGCGGCGCGGCGTTCAATTCTCAAAATGCCAGAACATTCCGTCCAATTCGCAGCGATACACTACTCATTAAATTCCTTCGGAAAAAACCATGACCTGACGATATGACCGGTTGGCCAGACCGCAACTCCGTATACGTCCGCAATCGCAAACGCTATTGAATCCGGTTGTGGACCATGGTTCGGAAGGTGGCTGGTGCGATCACCCCAGACCGGACGTGTTGTGCCTTTGGCCGAGAAATCAGACTCGAAGGTGATGCCCCACACTCCCGGCTCGATGCCATATCCAATTTCACCGTAGATCGCCAACATCTTTGTTCCAATAGATTGAAGCTGAAGGAACTCACGATCTCTTTCTTCTTCGGGTAATACCTCGAAACCATCGGAATCAGCATCACCATTAATCAGTAGGCCTTCAGGGGAAACAGATCTGGCGAAGATGCCGTAAAATCCATCGTTCGTCGACGATTGATGCTGCACGCCTTGTATCCATGCAACCGTAAAATTCTCGCCGTCAAACGCGACGTTTGGATATCGTGGACGTTTATTTACCAGATCACTACGAACCAGAATTGGCGCTGACAGCAACTTATTCCCCGAAAAATCGACAAATTGTGCAAAGATTGGGCTAGGCTCACCCATAGTCGACGGCTCCGCACGAGGTCCAATCACCACCATTATGCGATCATCACCGACAGCAGAATCTGGGCGCCAGTTGGCATAATTTTGTGTCTGATACAGTCCGATCATTCCATCAAAGATGGAGAAATTCTCCGAAACCACGCCATTTGGATCGACAAAAGCACCGTGGATTTGGCGGAAGTTGTCGACGCCGTACACGTCAATATCCATTATCTGCTCCCAGACAACAAAATGCCTCGAACCATCATAGATATTCGAGGCATCATACGCCGGCTTGTTCTTCATTATTAACGATTGCTGAGACGAACCCTCAGTCGATATAAGTATTGGGTCACTGTCGAGAACAATACCATCCTGACTAACCCGCTTTCCCACGACTGCAAGCTGACTCGTCATTAATGTTTCACCATTCGCGACAATCGGGAAATCCAGTTCCCGGATATAAGTGACAAGGTAGGTGGAACCATTCCAGGAAGCGGATGCTGAAAGTTCGCGACAGGGGATACGCTGATCATCAATCGTAAACTCAGGACCAATTCGATCGGGCCCCGGCTGGACAAACACGCCAACTATTGCGCCCCCAAAAAAAGCCGAACGTTCTTCGTCACGGCAAGCAACCACGAGAAAATGTTGACCATCCGAAGCAGCCGACGGTTCACCGGGATCATAGAGACGCTCGATTTCAAACACCCTGGTTCCAATCGAAAATTCCCCAACAGCATGACGAACAATACGCAGATTCCGTTCAAAAATGCTTTGCTTGCCGACATACGTAATCGAGACACTGTAGTCGCCAACATCGAAATTTGTTTCCAGAATTCCGATGGGCTCGGAATTTCCTCCGATCTCGCCACTTAGTAAAATTTCTTCAGCATTCAGGTCGCCTATTTGAATTACCTGTCTCTCGAGTTCCTGAACATTTGTATATGCCGGGTTTCTCTGCCTCATACCCCTCGGCACTATGATTACTTCGTAGTACTCAATTTTCTGAATATGATCACCGAATCGAATGACAGCGTTTGGATCGGCTCCTCCGTCAAACAGTACGGACCATTCTTCGGGATAAAGAATCGTGAAGTCGAAGTCTTCAACGTAGACGCGACGCCACTGAATATTCTGAGGGTCATATGGGTCGGCCGGTGGCGTGAAAGGTCCTGAACCGGGCCCTGGCGAATCAACAGCGCCTGAGCCACCACCTCCACAGCTCACGATCAGCGCACACAGAATGAGCGCTGCGCCAAACTCTAAGGTCACTTTCGTGTTCTTCCCAGTCGACATTATCTGGCATCCCGAGTGCGCTGACGGGCAAATGCCTTCGTCTATTCAAACGCAACCAAGTCACGTACGGGGTTGGCAGTTGACAATCACACCACATTTGGGAAACCAAGTCAGCTTTCCAGGCCGCGGTTATCGAGTTCTGCCAGACGCCTGCGGCCTGCCTGGCCAGTGACCAAACTGCATTTCAAACTCGATTCCTACACCAACGACGGGCTCCCGCTTTTCGGATGGCAACTCACGCGGCCAGCTCAGGTAGGTCAGGTACTCGACGAAGAACCACTCACGAAACGTTTGCCGACGGTATCGCAGTTCGGCGCCATAGTCTCGTACCGGGACCTCGTGATCCGTTTCACCCGTACTGTAGATCGCATAAGACAAAGCGCTCTTGTCCGACAGGTTCTGATAAGCAATCAGTTTGCTTGTCCATGCCACGCCTTCGACGTGCTCTTCGACGACTGCGACTGACCATGAGCGAAGCAGCCAGGTTTGGTTGACCGCGTGATCCAGCGTATTGGTTATCGACATGCCGGCGCCGCGCTGACTTTGCACGAACAGGCGCGGCCAGATCCGCCATAACCAGTCGTCGCTGAATGCCTTGTTCCAGCGGTACGTCGCCCGGAGATAGGGCTCCAGCGGGGTGACCAGCCTGACTCCGGCGCCGAACGACCAGCCACGCTTTAGTTTGGTATCCCGCGTATAACCAATACCGAGCAGCCAGTCCGCATCGTCAATGTCGTTGAATCGATTAGGCAGCGCATCGATATTGTCATTGCCCGAACCATCAACCAGTTCGTCTGCCTCACCCCGCCCGAATACGAGGCTGGTACGTTCATTGATTGCAGGCATCGCAACGCGCGCTTTGAGGCGCACACGCTGCCTGACGTCATAGTATTCATCCCATCGACTGCCAACCGACAGACGGCCACGTGAAACGGTCGCTTCTTCCTCAACGCTCGCCGAACCGAAAAAACTGTCGATTTTCTGTGCTGCACCGGACGTAACGCCATACAACGCCTGTTGCGTCCGATCGAAAATCGGGACTTTTTCCCGCGGTGCTTCAGCGACCTTTTCACTGGCACAACCTGCCAGGGCGGCACTGGCAAGAACGAAAAAGGCCTGGCGTATCGTTTCAGCTGTAATCCGAGGCTCCGGTGTGCTTTGTCCTTGTATCCAAGTCTACAATGGATCTGGGACCTGGCGCCCATCCTTTGGGCCTCCGGTACCACAATTTGAGAATTGCGTCCCTAAACTGCATTACGTCCAATGCTACGCTGTCGAATCTTGCGAAATGATTCGCCTGAATTTGGAGCATACAATGCCAGTCGCAAAAGGCATGGACGTCGCGCAACTCGCGAATTTCTCGCCATTCAATGCGCTCAAATCAACCAATCTCGCCGATCTGTTGAACGATATCGAAGTCCTGCGTGCGAACAAAGGCAGGGTTCTGTTCAATCAGGGTGACGCTGACACCCGAACCGTATATCTGCTCTCCGGAACGATTGCCTTGCGAGACGGCGACCAGGTAGTGAGTACGGTTGTTGGCGGAACTGACGAGGCACGAAACCCCATCGCGCCGTTAACTCCTCGCCGATTGTCCGCTGTTGCCCTGGACGACCTTCAGTACTTTACCATCGACAGTGAATTGCTCGATGTGAAGCTCACGCTGGATCAAACGGGAATCTACGAAGTCGGCGACTTCGGTTCCGAGTTAAACGGCGCCGAAGGCGACTGGATGAGCGCACTGCTGCGCACCAAGACATTCCAGCTGATCCCGGCCCAGAATATTCAAATGATTTTCATGCGCCTGAAGCGGGTGGATTATAAGGCGGGACACGTCGTCATCAAACAAGGTAGCCAGGGCGATCACTTCTATATTATCAAGAGCGGTCGCTGCATGGTTACCCGCGAAACGCCAGCGAACAAACAAAACATCGACCTGGCTGAACTGGGCGTGGGCAGCACGTTTGGCGAGGAAGCGCTGATTTCAGAGGACCCTCGTAACGCAACAGTAACCATGCTGACTGACGGTACACTGATGCGACTGGACCGGGACGATTTTCAATCGCTCCTGAACGAGCCCATGATCGTATCGCTGGACCATGACGTTGCAGATGAAGCCGTCGCACAGGGCGGCAAGTGGCTTGATGTTCGGATTCCGAGTGAGTTCAAGTCATTCTGCAAGGCGAACGCGACGAATCTGCCGCTGTACCTGCTACGCCACAAACTCAATGTCCTGGATCGCAAGACGCCCTACGTAGTCTATTGTGATACAGGACGACGCAGTTCAGCGGCAGCCTTCATCCTGAATCAACAGGGTTTCGAAACAGCGGTATTGAAAGGCGGACTCAACCGAAGCGAACATTAGAAAAACAGCGCTCCAATTTCTGAAGGCATCTTGCGCGCAACTCAGGCCCGTCGATTCTGTTTCGCCTTTATTCCTAATACTTGCTATTGTCGTGATGTGCGATCCGTGCACGAGCAGCGCATGGCAATTATTCGAATCGAGTGCAAGCAGGAAATGACCAAGCCGGACAAACTCTCCATCAAGCTGGAAGAGACCTCAGACAAAGGCCGCTACTACATACCGTCGGAAAATCCCCAGAACGAAGAGGCGGAGCTGACGTTCAGGAAGTCCGGCAAGAATACGGTTGTTGCCGATCACACCGGTGTCCCGACACGGTATCGCGGTCAAGGGATCGGTCTGTTACTCGTAAAACGGCTGGTGGACGATGCACGCGCCAAGAAGATCAAGATTATTCCGAAGTGCCCGTTTATTGCGGCGATGTACGCGAAGCACCCCGAATGGGCTGACGTGATGCAGGGCAGCCCTGCTCGTCACTGACCACCATTGCGCATCGCGCGCCGAAATGTGTATACAAGGCGCTTCTCTTGTGGGCGTTCTAAAGCGTATATTTAGTATCCATGCCGTCCAGACTGAACATTTCCCGCCGCGACTTCCTCAACGGCGTCGCGATGAGCCTCGCAGCCGGTACCGCCATGTCACCGCTGGAGTTGCTGGCGAAAACCGCCGGCAGTCGGCCCTACTGCCCGCCAGGTCTAACCGGTCTTCGCGGTAGTCACCCGGGGTCGTTCGAGTTCCTGCACGCCAGGGCGATGACGGGCACTACTTTCCCGCGGCCGAAATCACGCGAAGAATCTTACGATCTCGTGGTTGTGGGCGGCGGTGTATCCGGTTTGGCGGCAGCTCGCTTCTGGCGACAACGGCTGGGGAACAAACAGACAGTCCTGGTCCTGGACAATCACGATGATTTTGGCGGACACGCCAAG
>DDIP01000453.1:0-1309 GCA_002338605.1 Proteobacteria bacterium UBA1847
CTGCCGGCAGTCTGCTGGTGCAAGCCATTCGGCACCAAGATGGGCTGGAGATGCCTCCCAAGGAGGAACTGAGCGAGCGGGTACAACAGGCGCTCGATGACACCGCAGGCAAATGCACGGCGGCGGGGGCCGGCGATGTTGCCACCTACGTCGCCAACGTTACAAACGAAGCCGAAGTCGAGGCAGTATTCAGGGACATCGCTGCTCACTTCGACGGCTTGCATGGGCTTGTGAACAACGCCGGGATAACGCGTGATGGATTCACGCTCAAGTTCGAGGGCGGTGAACTCGTTTCGAAAATGTCGCTGGAACAATGGCAGCGAGTGATCGATGTCAATCTCACCGGCGTATTTCTCTGCGGCAGGGAAGCAGCGGCGGCGATGATCGAGCGCCAGTGCAAGGGCTGCATCATCAACATTTCGTCAATCTCTCGCGCCGGCAACATGGGGCAGCTGAATTATTCGGCAAGCAAGGCCGGGGTTGAGGCGATGGCCGTCGTCTGGGCCAGGGAATTTGCCCGCTATGGACTGCGGTCCGCATCAATTGCACCGGGTTTCATTGGTACCGATATGGTCATGGCGATGAAGCCTTCCGCACGCGAGAAAATGGCGGCGGGCATTCCAGTTGGACGTATAGGCGATCCCGCGGAGATTGCCAGTACGGTGAAGTTCATCTTCGAGAACGACTACGTCAATGGGCGCTGTTTCGACATCGACGGTGGCCTCCGGCTCTGACCCGGGAAAACACTCCACACCAAAATGCGCTACGGCCGTATCTCGGCCTGTCTGTGATATAAAGTTCTGGCTAAACGTCAGGAGACTCACACAAGCCATTCCGGCAATCGTGATTCCCGTTGCGAAAAGGCTGCAGAACATATGAGTTTGAGCAAGAACTTTGGATTGTCTATTGCGGTATTGTCGTTGACAGTATCGGCGATCGCTTTTGCACAAGAGCATCCGCGGCTGATCATGACCAAAGCCGGCGTTGAGAAAATCAGGGCGGAACTCGGTACTGTCCCGTTATTTGATGCCACGGTGGAGAACACCCGGTCGGAAGTCGACGCAGAAATGGCGCTTGGTATTGATACGCCGGTTCCCAAAGATTTTTCCGGCGGCTATACCCACGTACGGCACAAGCGAAATTTTTTGATCATGCAGAAAGCGGGGGCGCTGTACCAGATTCTCGACGATGAGAAGTACGCCCGCTACGTTCGCGACATGCTGTTTCAGTACGAGGCAATGTACAAAGACCTGCCGCTACACCCCAAAGAACGATCTTACGCGCGCGGCAAGCTGTTCTGGCAGAGCCT
>DDIP01000453.1:1447-3728 GCA_002338605.1 Proteobacteria bacterium UBA1847
CGCGAGCCAGGCTTACGACACAATTTATGAGTATCTGTCCGCCGACGAACGAGCAACCCTCGAGGAAAATCTGTTCCGGCCCTTTGCAGATCACATTTCTGTCGACAGCCCGCAATTTTTCAACCGAGTACATAATCACAGCACCTGGGGTAATGCGGCAGTCGGCATGATTGGGCTCGTCATGGGCGACGACGAGCTTGTTGAACGAGCCTTGTACGGTCTCGAGGACGATGGCCTCGCGACTGATGCCAGGGACAACGACGGCGGATTCATCAAGGTTGCGGGCCAGAAGGCCGGGTTCCTGGCCAACCTCGAAGAGCCTTTTTCGCCGGATGGCTATTACACCGAGGGACCGTACTACCAGCGCTACGCCATGTACCCGTTTCTCGTCTTCGCACAGGGCCTCAACAACGTAAAACCCGAACTTAAGGTTCTGGAGTACAAGAACGGCGTGCTGCTGAAAGCGGTCGGTGCGCTCCTAAGGCTGTCGGACGCAGACGGCGAGTTTTTCCCGCTGAATGATGCACAAAAAGGGATGTCGTACCTTGGCCGCGAGGTCATTACGGCGGTCGATATTGCATACCATGTCGGCGGTCAGGATGCCCAGCTGCTGAGTATTGCGCAAGAGCAGGGCGAAGTGCTGCTTGATGATGCCGGCTTCTCGGTCGCCGCGGCCATTCGGGACGGCAAGGCCAAGAAATTCGACAAGACGTCGGTAAATCTTTCGGATGGTCCTGACGGCAGGCAAGGTGGCGTCGCGATTCTACGTTCCGGTGACGAGGACCTGACCCTGGTTTTCAAGTATGCGGCGCAGGGTTTGAGCCATGGCCACTACGACAAGCTCTCGTATTCACTCTACGAACGGGGCGACGAAGTCTTGCAGGACTACGGACTTGCGCGATTTGTCAATATCGAACAAAAAGGTGGTGGTAACTACCTGCCGGAAAACACGACCTGGGCAAAGCAGACGATTGCTCACAATACGCTCACGCAAAATCAGACGTCACATTTCCGAGGTGAATACGAAATCGGAAGCCAGCATCACTCCGAGCTGCACTTCTACGATGACTCAAGGAGCGAAGTACAGGTCGTCAGTGCGACAGACACCAATGCCTACCCGGCGACCGGGCTGCTGAGAACGGTAGCACTAATCAAGGCGGACAATTTCGAGAAGCCCTTGCTGCTGGATATCTTCAAGGTCACGTCCGAGTCCAGGAACCAATACGACCTGCCATTCTATTTCATGGGCCAGGTCATCAGCGCCAATTTTGACTCGCAGGCATCATCGGAGCTGCGCCCCCTGGGGAAGGACTACGGGTATCAGCACCTGTACCTGGAGGGCAAAGGCCGGGCGACGGCGGATAACACGAAGTTTTCGTGGCTCGGGAATGGGCGTTTTCGTACATTGACGTCAGTGGCCGAAGCGTCCGACGAGCTGATGTTCACAAGGATCGGTGCCAATGATCCGGCGTTTAACCTGCGACGCGATGCAGGGTTCATGATTCGCAGAAATGACGCCGGGAGCACGGTCTTTGCGTCGACGGTGGAATTGCACGGCAGTTACAGCCCGGTATCCGAGAACGCGGTCAACTCCCATAGCAACATCGCGACGCTTGCGATTGTCTACGACGATGAAAACTACACGGCGGTCACTATCGAGGACCTGGGTGGCTATACCAGTATTTTTGCCGTATCCAATCAGGACGGGTCAGCATCCAGCGTGCACCGGATCGAGTTGCTCGGGCAGGTTTATGAATGGACCGGACCGTATTTGTTCAGCACACGATAGACTTGCGCGCATCAGTCATACAGTTGGGTGTCACCGAGCCGAACGATTAGCACATCGCTGGCGATGCGATCGATTACTCTTTCGGCAGTACTGCCAATGACCATGCGCTTCAAACCCCAGCGCGCGAGCGCGCCCAGAACAACCAGTCCCGAGCCAAGGCTCCTGGCAAACGTCGGGAGAATTTCATGCGTACGCCCCGGCAACTGATGGGCACGGTCAATATCGACCTTACAGTCCGTGGCCAATGCGTTCAGCGCGTTCCGATGCTCGGTCTTGATGCGCTCGTCGATCTTGTCAATCGGAAGCTTGGTCGCATTTATCGCGCGGCTTGCCGCCGTTCCGATTCCAACCAGCCTTTCGTAGACATGCAACAGGTGCAACTCACCGCCGGTCTTTTCTGCAATAACCTTTGAGTTTCGAACGATTTCGTAGTCCAGTGCCGCAGGCTTGTCATGAGCGTGGCTTGGGTCCCCAGCCGCGACAACAACCGGT
>DDIP01000069.1:0-2812 GCA_002338605.1 Proteobacteria bacterium UBA1847
GGTGATGGTGATGCCGCGTTCCTGCTCCTGCTCCATCCAGTCCATGACGGCCGCGCCATGATGCACTTCACCGATCTTGTGCGAGACGCCGGTATAAAACAGGACCCGCTCTGTGGTCGTCGTTTTGCCCGCATCAATATGGGCCATGATGCCGATATTTCGGTATCGCTCAATAGGGGTCGTGCGAGCCACGGAAAAGCCTTATTACCAACGGTAGTGCGAGAACGCCTTGTTAGCTTCGGCCATACGGTGTACGTCTTCTTTCTTCTTTACTGCCGTACCGCGATTTTCGGCCGCATCCAGAAGCTCGTGAGCGAGACGATGTGCCATCGTCTTTTCACTGCGCTTGCGAGCAGCCTCGATTACCCAGCGCATAGCCAGTGTCTGCCGACGCGCTGGACGAACTTCAACCGGCACCTGGTAAGTTGCACCACCCACGCGACGTGATTTCACCTCGACGGCAGGCTTGACGTTATCAAGTGCCGATTCCAGCAACTCGAGCGCCTTGTCGCCAGTCTGGGTTTCACGCTCGGAAATGCGGTCAAGTGCACCGTAGATGATGCGCTCTGCAACGGACTTCTTGCCGTCGTTCATGATCATGTTCATGAATTTTGCGAGCAGATCACTACCGTACTTGGGATCCGGCAGAATCGTGCGTTTTGGGGCTTTAGCTCTTCTGGACATTTTTTATTTACTCAATTTTATGACTTGGGACGCTTCGTTCCGTACTTGGAACGGCCCTGCCTGCGATCCGCAACACCCGAACAGTCGAGCGTGCCACGCACTGTGTGGTATCGAACACCCGGCAAGTCCTTGACACGACCACCACGAATCAGCACAACACTATGTTCCTGCAGGTTGTGACCTTCGCCGCCGATGTAACTGCTGACTTCAAATCCGTTGGTCAGGCGCACACGCGCCACTTTCCGCATCGCCGAGTTCGGCTTCTTCGGGGTGGTTGTGTAAACACGCGTGCAAACGCCGCGTTTCTGCGGACTTGCACCCAGCGCGGGCACGGCGCTTTTCGCGCGCTTAACCGAGCGGGGGGTACGTACTAGCTGATTCACTGTGGCCATGGGCCTTCACTCTCATTTTTTAATAGATTGTCGTTTAGCGGTGCCTGACCCCTTCAAGGGATCCGACGCCTTTTTTGCGCGCGCAACCGGCCGCCAGACTCCTGTCCAGTGGCCGGATTACCAAAACTCGGCATGCTGCGAGCTTTAAAAAAGTCGGGGCCCGCCTATTGGCGCGCCCCGGGGTTAAGGGCGGGCATTTTAGTGATGCGGGCAAGCCAGTGTCAAGCAAGCATCGCTGAAGGCCCGCCAGGGCCTATAACTTATTGTTTTTATTAGGCCGTTTTCGTTTCTTCACCACTGTCAGCAACGGCCTCGGAATCCTCAGCCGCAACCGCTTCGGCGGCATCGTCCTTGTTCGCATCGAGATCAGCAACCAGCGCCTCTTCGAGCGCCGCCGCTTCTGCGTCGGCGACCTGCTTGTCTTCGAGCTTCTGCAACTGATCCGCCAGGTCCTGTTCACGCGTACGCCTTCTGTCGGCATGATGCGCGAAACCGGTACCCGCCGGAATCAGGCGACCCACGATCACGTTCTCCTTGAGTCCACGAAGATCGTCACGCAGCCCGCGAACCGAAGCTTCGGTCAGGACTCGAGTGGTTTCCTGGAACGACGCTGCCGAGATAAACGATTCGGTCGCAAGCGACGCCTTCGTAATTCCGAGCAGAATCGGGTCGACCGTCAACGGTTCCTTGTTCTGAGCCTGCAGCTGTTCCTCAACCTCGAAGAATCGAGCCTTGTCGATTTGCTCACCGCGCAGATAGTTACTTTCACCCGGGGTCGCCACAACAACCTTGCGCAGCATCTGGCGAATGATCACCTCGATGTGCTTGTCGTTGATCTTCACACCCTGAAGCCGGTAAACGTCCTGGATCTCCTTGACCAGGTAATTTGCCAGGTTTTCAACCCCGCGCAGGCGCAGGATGTCATGCGGGTTTGGCTCGCCGTCGGCAATGATTTCGCCGCGAGCAACCTGCTCACCCTCGAACACGTTCAGGTGGCGCCACTTGGGGATCAGCTCTTCGTACTCGCTGTTCTCGCCAGTGATTACCAGGCGTCGCTTGCCCTTGGTTTCCTTGCCGAAACTGACGGTACCGGTGTGCTCGGCCATGATCGCCGGTTCTTTCGGCTTGCGCGCTTCAAAGAGATCGGCAACGCGTGGCAGACCACCCGTGATGTCACGGGTCTTCGACGAGGCCTGCGGGATACGGGCAATGATGTCGCCGACCGATACGGACGCGCCGTCAGCAAGCGAAATGATCGCGCCCACAGGCAGAGCATAAACCGCCGGGATCTCGGTATTGGCGAAGAAAATATCCTTGCCTTCGTCATCGACCAGTCGAGCAACAGGACGCAGGTCCTTGCCGGAACCGGCACGGCTCTTCGGATCGAGAACCACGATGCTGGTCAGGCCGGTAAATTCGTCGACCTGCTCGGCAACGGTGATGCCGTCGATAAAGTCCTCGAACTTGATCCGTCCTTCCACTTCGGTAACAACCGGGTGGGTGTGCGGATCCCAGGTTGCCAGAACCTGGCCCTGCTTGACCTCGACGCCGTCTTCGATCGTAATGGTCGCACCGTACGGAACCTTGTAGCGCTCGCGCTCCTGGCCCTGATCGTTGATAACGATGATTTCGCCGGATCGGGAAACAGCAACGAGGTAACCCTTGTGATGGGAAACCGTCTTGATATTGCGCAGGCGCGCGATACCGTTCGACTTGATCTCGATGTTGTTGATTGC
>DDIP01000069.1:2904-3229 GCA_002338605.1 Proteobacteria bacterium UBA1847
TGATCTCGATGTTGTTGATTGCAGCCGAACGCGATGCCGCACCACCAATATGGAAGGTGCGCATGGTCAGCTGCGTACCCGGCTCACCAATCGACTGCGCTGCGATAACACCGACAGCCTCGCCGATGTTAATGCGGTTGCCGCGCGCCAGGTCTCGACCGTAACACTGCGAACACACGCCGTAGCGGATCTCACAGGTAATCGGTGAACGAACCACGAGCTGGTCGATCGACATGTCGTCGAGGTGCTGTACCGTCGCTTCGTCGAGCATGGTTCCGGCGTCGTAAGCCACCTTGTCAGTGCCCGGGATCAATACCGGCTCCGG
>DDIP01000069.1:3389-3558 GCA_002338605.1 Proteobacteria bacterium UBA1847
CCCTCAACGATCGGTGCCATCGACACACCATTGCGGGTTTCACAATCGACTTCGGTAACTACCAGGTCCTGCGCAACGTCGACGAGTCGACGTGTCAGGTAACCGGAGTTTGCCGTCTTCAACGCCGTATCGGCGAGGCCCTTTCGAGCACCGTGGGTCGAGATGAAGT
>DDIP01000315.1 GCA_002338605.1 Proteobacteria bacterium UBA1847
CAACTACCTTGGGCGCGGCTATATGGCGACACCGATCGCCATCACCGTTGAAGGCGCAAACATCCTGACGCGTAGCCTGATTATCTATGGACAAGGGGCAATACGATGCCACCCGTTCGTATTGCGGGAATTGCAGGCCGCGAGTGACGACGATCTTGATCGTGGCTTGATTGAATTTGACGACGCGCTCTTTGGCCACATCGGATATGCGATCAGCAATATGGCACGATCGTTTTTTCTCGCGCTCACGCATGCCAAGTTCAGTCGCGTTCCATTGAACACACCAACCCGTCGCTATTATCAGAACATCAACCGCTATAGTGCAGCGTTCGCGCTGGCTTCTGACTTCGCGATGTTGACTCTCGGCGGCACCCTGAAGAAGCGAGAGCTTCTGTCTGCCCGCCTCGGGGATATCCTGAGTTCAATGTACCTTGCATCGACCGTCCTAAAGCATTTTGAAAACCAGGGTCGACGGGCGACGGACCTGCCGCTCGTCGAGTGGTCCGTGCGGACTCTGATGTACCAGGCCCAGGAGGCGCTACACGCTTTCTTGCGAAATTTCCCGAATCGCTATGTTGCAACCTTGCTGCGCTTCTTCATTTTTCCTCGCGGGCGCACCTACTCCGCGCCATCGGATGACATTGCGCGAAAGGTCGTTGAATTGATTACGACGCCAGGTGAATCACGCGAGAGATTGAGCCAGCTGGCCTATAAGAAGCTTGAGCCGGGCAATCCCCTGGGCTTGCTGCAGGAGGCGCTTCTGCTATCGGTCGAGTACGAGCCGATCGAACGTCGCCTGAGCCAGGCGCACAAAGAGGGCCTGTTGCGATCAGGATACCTGGGTGAACAGATAGCCGAAGCCGAAAAGGCACAAGTCATCAGCAAGGCGGAAGCGCGCAATATGCGTGCCTACCATGAAAAAGTACTGGCATTGTTATCGGTTGATGATTTCGCGCCTGAAGACCTGCGTCGCACACCGGCCAGCGAGCCGGCGCCTGCCAGGAAAAAGGCTCGCAAGAAAGCTTCCAGATCCAGCAAGAAAACCACCTCGAAAGATAGCGGGCAAGCCTGAATAGCGTCGTCCCAGAATGAGGAACTACGCCGGCCCGCTCTACGAAATAAACCTCGTTATCAATGACGAAGTGCTGGCCGAAGCGGAGGACTGGCTACAGGACATTGTTGGTACGGGCCTGACAACGGACGGAGTCGACGATGCCCGGGTCTTCGATCCCGGCAAAGATCGGGACGGTCGGAGCGTTCGAAGCTGCCAGTTCCAGGCGCGCGACGACAACGCGCTCGACACACTGCTCGACAGCTTCTTCGCCGATATCGATGCTGAAGCTGCATCGCGGTTCGGCGACCAGGTGATCGTACACAGTCGCACCCTGCGACCCGATCATGCCCACGAATTGCCGCCTGGCGAAAGCCCGACCTGCCTGAATTGCGGGACGCGGCTGCGCGGCCAGTATTGCGGCAGTTGCGGACAACGGTCGCGCAGCCGGCTCATCAGTATCTGGCAATTGATGCGCGAGGCATTTGGTGACCTGTTTGAGCTGGATTCCAGGCTCTGGAAGACGCTGATTCCGCTTCTCATTCGCCCAGGGCAGTTGACGCGCGACTACCTTGAGGGTCGACGCGCGCGTTACATGCCACCGTTTCGAACGTACCTGGTACTGAGTGTCGTATTCTTTGTCGTCGTTTTTTTTGATCCGCAGAAAGACCTGAGTCTTTTCTTTGAGCCGGAACCTCCGCCTACGATTGAGGAAACTGCAGCGCAGGACGAGGCAAAGCAGCAGAGGTCCGAGGAAAAGCAGGCCCAGCTCGACGCTGCCACCGCCGAACTCAAGGAACTTGAGGTAGCCGGGAAAATCGATAAACAGGTTGTCGATGAGTTCGAGAACAGGCAGGGCGGCCTCAATATTACGCTTGGCGGAGACAGCGACGACGACGCGTTCTTCGGCGACTGCAGCAAGGCATCCATCAGCGGTGACGAGGATTTTCCTGATTGGTTCAAGAAACGCTTCACCGATGAGCGCGTCAAAGAGATCTGTGAAAGGAACAACAAGCGCGGCATAGACAATTTCCAGGACGCGATCGTCGACAAGATCCCGGTAGCACTCATTGTCCTGTTGCCCCTGATGGCAATGGTACTGAAGGTCCTCTATCCACTATCACGCCGATATTTTGTTGAGCACCTGCTATTCTTCGTACACTTTCACGCCTTCTTCTTCCTGATTCTGACCTTGCAGGTGTTGTTCAGTAACCTCCTGGCCAGCCTGTCTCTGAACGGTGATGCCGGGACATTGGTCATTGTTGCGGCATCCTTTTACATTCCGGTCTACCTTTACAAGGCAATGCGCAAGGTTTACGGCCAGGGCCACTTGATCACGATCTTCAAATACCTGATTCTGCTGATTACCTATTTGACCGGCGTATCATTCACGTTGCTTGGCGCGCTAGTCATTACCTTATTCTCGGCCTGACTCTCAGAGGGACTACGATGAAACTACGAATTTTCCTGTGCACCGGCGTAATCGTCACATTGGCCGCCTGCAGCAACGATCAGACAGAGGATGTTGCAGCCACCACGAAGGCACCCGTCGAGGCTGTCAGTGCCGGCCTGCAGCGCACGCCGTCGGTTGACGGCGCCCGCGTGTTTTTCATAACGCCGACCGACGGTGCGACCGTTTCCAATCCGATTCACATCGATTTCGGCATCGAAGGCATGTCAGTCGTAAAGGCAGGCGACATGCAAGCCGATTCCGGGCACCACCACCTGCTGATCGATACCGGGTTGCCGGGACTCGGTCTGCCCATACCGGCTGACGCAAACCACATACATTTCGGTGATGGCAGCACATCGACCGAAATTACACTGGAGCCGGGCCAGCATACGCTGCAACTGCTCCTCGGTGATCATTTGCACATCCCGCATGAGCCGCCGGTGGCATCCGACGTCATCAGCATTACGGTCGAATAACACCGGGAAAAATAAGTAGTTGAGCCAAACGCCCGCGGCCACTAAAATCGCCGGGCTGAGCTCTGCACAAAATCTATATGACTGAACCCAACCACATCAGACCCATCGGAATCAGCGGCCTTGCCGCTTACGTGCCGCCCTATCGAGTATGGCTCGAAGATTGGTGCAACTGGACTGATAATCAGTGGCCAAAGATTCGTGAGGTCGTTGGGCGGAGTTTTCGCGTGCGGGGTCCCAACCACAGCGTATACACGATGGCGGCAAATGCCGTGATCCGCCTGATAGACCAGTACGACGTCGATCCCGGGCGCGTCAAGTTTCTCGGCCTCGGAACCGAATCCAGTACCGACAATTCCGCTGGCGCGATCATCGTTAAAGGCATGGTCGACAAGGCGCTGGTCGCACGCGGCAAGGCGCCAATATCGCGCAGCTGTGAAGTACCTGAGTTCAAACACGCCTGCCTGGGCGGTGTTTATGGCATGAAAGGCGCCATCAGGCACCTGGCACTCGATGGCGCTGGAAGCCAGGCGATCGTCGTCTGCGCGGATATCGCCGAATATGCGCGGGGGAGCTCGGGCGAGCCGACGCAGGGCGCCGGTGCGGTCGCCATGTTGCTCGAGGAAAATCCGAAACTCGCGGTCGTCGACCTGATCGGCTCCGGGTCCGCATCGGATTACCGGGTAATGGATTTTCGCAAGCCGATGGCTCGGTTCTGCGGTCAGGACCGATCTGAAACACACCAGGTCCAGGATTTCCCGGTATTTAACGGTAAGTACTCCACAACCTGCTACATCGACGAAACACTGCATGCACTGAACGACATGTACGAAAAGCGCAGCCTGAATGCAATCGATCACCTGCGCTCGCTGCGAACCCTGTTTCTGCATCGCCCGTATCGGCGCATGCCTGAGACCGGCTGGGCCGTGTCGTACCTGTTTGCACTCGGAAAAGGCAAGTCCGAAGATCGCGCCGAACTTGCATCGTATTGTTACCAGGCGGGCTTCGACGTCCAGGCCCTGATGGCAGAGATGACCAGCAAGCCGGAAGTGTCTGCGCTGGCCAATCCCGAACAGCTGTCATACGAAGCCTACCCGATGGCTATGGCGGTACTGAGAATATTTCGTGCGTCCCGCCATTTCCGAAAAGAGATCCTCGACAAGCTCCGGCTCGGCAGCGATACGATGCTTGACCTCGGCAACCTGTACACCGCCGCGTTGCCCGCCTGGATGGCAGCAGGCTTTGAACAGGCGCTGGATGAGGATTCACTGGCCGCTGGCGAAGAGGTATTGACGCTCGGCTACGGCAGCGGCGATGCTGCTGAAGTCATTCCGTTCTTTATGGCTGAGAGCTGGCGCGAAGCCGCCGCGAAAATTCGATTTGCGGATGCGATGGAAATGACGCTGGACCTCGATCGGCAGCAGTACGAAGCCTTGCATGATGGTCGGCGGGTACACAATCTCGACTATGTCGCCAGCAACGAGTTCGTTATTGAGCGCGTTGGTCAAAGCGACGATCGCCACTTTGCTGACCTCGGCATTGAGTACTATCGTTACATCGCGTAGCGCGCCAGCGCGTCGCCATAGTCCCTCTTCAAGGTTGTCCATTCCTGCTTGAACCAGGGCGTGAATCGCCGCGGATATTCTTCCAGCTCGATATCCAGTTCACCGCGCCGTATAAAACGTATGCTCTCAATCTCGCTCTCATTTGGTCGTACTTCACCGTCTACCTTGCCAAGATAGACGTGGCACAGTTCATTTTCGGATCCTGCCGTACCGAAACTTGCCTGGTAACAAAAGTGATAAATGTGTTCCAGCCTGGCGGCAATATTCAATTCGTCGCCGAGGCGACGCAGAGTTGCGACATCGAGCGTTTCGCCGCGGCGCGGGTGGCTGCAGCAGCTGTTTGACCAGTACCCCGGCCAGAGCCTCTTTGCGGAACTGCGTCGTTGCAACAGTAGCCGGCCGCTGTCGTCAAACAGGAATAGCGAAAACGCGCGATGCAGAATGCCGTCCCCGTCATGACAATCGGCTTTCGACCGGTAGTCGATTTCATTGTCGTTTGAATCAACCAGGATCAGCTCCTCACCTTCTGAGGATACGACGCGATGAAGTTCGTTCAATCTATTACTCCCCGGGTTCCATCTGTAGTGTGCTATAGCCCGCCGCGTGCAATGCCGCGCGCACCGGTTTCTCAACACCCGGGCACAAAGCAACAATCGAACCGCCACCACCGGCACCGGTCAGCTTCGCGCCGATCGCACCGGCCCGGCGCGCGATATCGACCATGTTCTCGAGATCCGGCGTCGACACCTGGAGGGCATTAAGGAGACCGTGGCATACGTTCATCATCATGCCAAGTTCGCCGTACTGCCGATTCGCAAGGGCATGTGCGCCATCGATACTCAGACCATCAATCTGGTCGAAGATTGCATCGTATCTTTGCCGGTTTTTTTCGCGGCGTCGCCTGACGCCTGCCACCTGTTCCAAGGTTGATCCGGCCGCACGGGAGAATCCCACAACGATCGGCAGGCGCAATTCTGTTTGCACCTCTTTAAATCCCAGGGAATCAGATTTTCGAAAAAGTACAGGCTTGCCGTAACAGCAAACGGTGTTGTCGATGCCCGACGGCGTGCCGTGGGCCAGTTTTTCACACTCGAATGCGATGTCATTGACGTCGTTGTCGGTGAGTTCGATCTGCTGGTGTTTCGCGAGAGCTCGAATAATTGCGACCGCGATTGCCGCCGACGAACCCAGCCCCATGCCACGAGGCAACCTGGATGACACGGTAACCGCGAAACCCGAATCCGCCACGCTCATTTTGCCGAGGATCAGGTTCAAGGCCGCCACCGCGCCATCGCTGCTATTGCGATCGACACCAATCCGCAGCCCCCACTCCGGAACGATCAATTCCGATTGCCCATCGGTAGCTGCAACAGATGCCTTGACTGCATCCGGTATCGGCAGTGCCAGTGCGTGACGGCCGTAAACGACGGCGTGTTCGCCAAACAGGATCAGCTTGCCCGCCGCGGTGGCGGATGCCGTATCGCCGCTTGCCACTACAGGCGTCATTTCCGCCAGGATTTCGGCTGCCTTCCAGGCTTTCACCTCGCCACTCGCCAGCATCCTGTCGATAACCTCGCCCAGTTGATCCGGCCTGGCACCTGCCGAATTCGCAACGCTGCGGGCATGCATCCGCATGTGCCCTTCCTGAATGCCGCTCGTCAGCAGAGCGCGCAGCGCCGAGAAGTTTTGCGCGAGCCCAACAGCCGCCATCACCTGCGCGAGCTCCTTCGCAGACTGGACCCCGCAAAGCGCCAGGCCGAGCCGCGCAGCCTCATTCGACGCCAGGGTGCCGCCGACGATACCGACTTTTAGTGGTATGGCGAGTTCACCTTCCAAATCGCCGGCAGCGCTGACCGACCATCGGGTAAGCGCCGAGTAACGTCCCAGGCGTGCAGCATAGGCATGAGCACCGGCTTCCAGCGCACGCCAGTCGTTTCCCGTTGCAATCGCTACCGCATCGATCCCGTTCATCACACCCTTGTTATGTGTTGCCGCCCGATGCGAATCCGCCATCGCTATCGCGTTGGCTCGGACGATGCGGTCGCGAACCTCCTCGCCGCCCATCCCGGAGGTCGCCAGGACGCTTGCCGGATAGCGCACCGACGCGACGACCAGCGATCGATCCACCAGGTTCGACAGGATTCGAAGCGCAACTTCGCCGCCACATATCTCGATCACCATCGGCGCAATCGCTTCACAAATGGTATTCACGAGATTCGCACCCATCGCATCGCAGGTATCCACCAATACATGGAGGGCAATCAATGGCGTGCCATCATCAAGGGTCAATGGACGCGCTTCGATGTCGCGCGCACCACCGCCGCGTTTTAGCAACCTGGGATGAACTGCATTCGCTGAAGTCAGCAACTCCTCTTTGGCCGCGATCAGTGCAGCAATTGCCGCATCGACGTCGGAAACGCCGAGCACATGAATCTGGCCTGCCAACAATGATTCGTCGCAATTCACGCTGAATCCACCGCTACGCCTTGCGAGAACCGCGGCGCTGCCAAGTGCGGCGACGATTGATGGCTCCTCGACCACCAGTGGCACAATGTATTCACGATTGTTGACTATGAAGTTGGGTGCAACGGCCAATGGCAAACCGAATACACCAACGACATTCTCGATCATCTTGTCGGCTGTCGCGACGGATAAGACCTGGCGACCGCTCGCCAGCAATCGCGCGTTTTCGGCCGAAAGATAGCCGCGACCTTCCAGTTCAGCGATACGTTCGCTAACTGTCAGATTGTGAAAGCCGGCGAGCCGGGATTTTTTTGATTCGTTCATCTGGCCGTCAGTTCTTCAATTCTTGTTCCGCCGAAATCCAGTTCGCACCTGACAGCGGAAAAATTCGCCGGCAAGTCTGCAACAAACCCATCGAGTTCCGTTGCGTCAGTACCGAGAGCGATACCAATGTCGCCACCACCGGCACCGCAGGGCTTGTAGACAAGGCCAGCATCACGCGCTGCGACCAGGAGCCTGTCGTGGCCAGCATCGAATATGCCCAGCCGGTGGTCAACACCAAATGCCTGCAGTTGCTCGATATAGTGCGCATAGCGGTCGATGACGTCATCGACATCGCCCTTCTCCCATGCCGATGCCATTGACTCGGCCGCCATTGCCAGCCGGGTGCGTGAGGGTGCGGACGCACCGCGTGGCAGCAAACCGAGTTTGCCTGCCGTGCTGGCCGCAACGCCGGTCCAGATCAAGCGAAACTGCAGACCCCGCGGCCACGGCATGCCCGAGGTGACAGAGTCCTGCATGCGATAGTGGATCAGCCCGCCGTGAAGGCTACACGCGACATCGACGCCACTCCCGAGATCGCCTTGCAGGATTCGATGCGTGTTGTACGCAACGTCAGCGATATCCGCTGACCCTGCAATCGCGGCGCACAGTGCCGCAGTGACAGCGGCACTGGAACCGAGTCCAATCTTGGCGCCCGACCTGGCGTCGATGAACTGACGGGTATCCAATACAATGTCCAGAGACTCGCCCGGCCAGTCTTCGGTTGCCCGCCATGCCGCATCAACGACCTTGAATACCTTCTCGCCGGCAATCCATTCGATTCCGTCTTGCCTTGCCTTGAATTGGCCGA
>DDIP01000002.1:0-846 GCA_002338605.1 Proteobacteria bacterium UBA1847
AGCCACTGTCTTCATCGTCGCGGCGGCACCCTGCGCGTTGGTGATCTCGATCCCGATCGCTTTGGTGGCCGCCATCGGCACCGCCGGCCGTCAGGGCATCTTGATCAAGGGCGGTGTGCATCTTGAGCGCCTGGCGAAAGTGCGTGTCGTGGCCATGGACAAAACCGGCACGTTAACGCGCGGGATCCCCGAGGTGACGTCAGTTGAACCCTGGGGAGAAACAACGGCGGATGAGCTCCTGGGTGTCGCCGCTGCTTTGGAGGCGCGCTCGGCCCACCCCCTTGCTCAAGCAATCCTAAGGGCCGCCGAGGATGCCGGAGTGGCCGTTGTTGCGGCCGACAACGTTCAATCACTGACCGGCGCGGGCATTACCGGCAGCGTCAACGGCCAAGTCCAGTACATCGGTAGCCCCGAACTGATTACTGGCTTGGGCGGCGACTTGACGCCAACACCAGAGCGCATCGACATGGCGGCGATCAGCGCGTACATCGAAGGGCTTCAAAGTGACGGCAATACGGTGGTGCTGGTCGGCAATGCGTCGCGACTACTGGGGATCATCGCCATCGCCGATGCGCTGCGATCGAGCGCGAGAGATGCGATCAACGACCTCAAGTCAGCTGGAATCGAACACGTTGTCATGCTCACCGGTGACAACCGGCTGGCCGGCAATGCCATCGGCGCACAAGCCGGTGTAGACGAAGTACGCGCGGAATTGAAGCCTGACGACAAGAGTCAGGCAATCGCAGCGCTAACGCACGAATACGGTCCGGTTGCGATGGTCGGCGATGGCGTCAACGATGCGCCAGCGTTGGCAGCCGCACACGTTGGCATTGCCATGGGTGTCGA
>DDIP01000002.1:957-9546 GCA_002338605.1 Proteobacteria bacterium UBA1847
GGATCGGACGTCGCACTTGAGACCGCCGATGTCGCGTTGATGGCCGATGATCTGTCAAAGCTCCCGTACCTGATGCGATTCAGTCGCCGTACGTGGCGCGTGATTCGTCAAAACATCGCGCTGTCCATCATCGTGATCACCACTCTGGCAATCACTGCACTCACCGGCGCGTTATCACTGCCCGTTGCGGTGCTCGTCCACGAAATCAGTGAATTTATTGTCATTGCAAGTGGCTTGCGGCTGCTGCGCAGCGAATAGCCGAAGGATCTAAGGAATGCCTCAACGACCCCCTGTGTTTATCCCTACGACTGCCGTTCGGGCGTTGCTTTACCTGTTGTGTGTCTGGATTGTGGCGCCATTTTCGGTCTACGCGGCCGAGGCGACGGCTGATTCTGGTGACCGGGCCTCACCCGCACTGATGGCCTACGTACAGCAGGTCCTTGACCAACACCCACGCCTCCTGTCGGCGCAATCGGAGGTCGATGCGGCGAACGCGAGGCAGCGTGCGGCCGGCCGCGCAATTTACAATCCTGAACTGGACGCCGAATACGAAGACGGCGAGGTGCGCACCCGCAGTGTCGGTATCAATCAGACCATTGATCTCGGCGGAAAACGTGGGGCCCGCGAGCGCGCGGCGTCGTTCGAAGTGCAGTCCGCGATGGAATCGCAAACACTCGTTCGCCAAGGAGTGTTGGCTGAACTGCTAAGCGCACTCGGCGGCTACGACGCTGCAGCGGAACGTCTGCGGGCGGCGGACGAACGCAAAGCATTGATGGCGCGACTGCGGACACTGGCCACTGAGCGCCGCAAAGCCGGCGACCTCAATCAGATCGATCTTGACCTCGCGCATCTGGCCTACGCAGAAGCCGCGCTGCAGCGCGCACAAGCGGCGGGCCAACAGGTGACTGCCCAACAAGCACTCGAACGCGTAAGTGGCGCCGTGGCGCCACGCTTACCATCGTTGCCGTCCAACTATGCGGCGGTCACGCTCGATGAGTCAGAAATATCCGGCATCCTGCAGCAATTGCCCAGCGTACGCGTTGCGCAAGCTCGGATTGCGACCGCCCAGGCGGTGGTGGACTTACGACGTCGAGAACGGCGTCCCGATCCCACGTTCGGTCTCTATGGCGGTAAGGAAGGCGATGACAATCTGATCGGCCTGCGTTTTTCGATTCCATTGCCCGTTCGCAACAGCTATCGCGCTGAGGTCGACGCCGCCGATGCTGATCGACTAGCGCTCGATCGATCGACGTTGAACGACTACCGGCAACTGCGCGCAGAACTCGTCGCGGCTGTGCAACGCTACACACTGTCACGCGACGCGTGGGATGAATGGCAACAAATCGGTGCCGGCAGTTTAGAACGGCAGACCAGCGTGTTGGAACGACTGTGGCGGGCTGGTGAGCTCAGCACGGCCGAGTATTTGGTGCAACTCAAGCAGACTGTTGATACGCGCGTTGCCGCGATCGAACAACGCGGCGCGTTGTGGGAAGCCTGGGTGGCGTGGCTGGCCGTTAGTGGACAAGTGGACGATTGGCTCAGCGTCGGCGACGGCAGATAGCGCGTGATGGAGAAACTCTCAATGAAACGATTTAGCTGGATGATACTGCTGTTACCGCTGTGGTTATCACCGTTTGTGTACGCAGACGATGACCACGAGGAGGAAGGCCCGGTCGAGCTCGTCTTCTCGGCCGCAGAACGGGCGGAACTCGGCATTGTGACCGCCGCGGTGAGGCTGCAGACCTTGGCACCTGAAGTCAAAGCGCCGGGTGAGGTGCGGCTAAACGCGTATCGCACGACCCAGATTGCGCCGCGCATTGATGCACAGGTTGTCGAACGCCATGCGCGCATGGGCGAATCAGTGGACGCCGATGCACCGTTGGTCACGCTATCCAGCGTCGACATGGCCGACGCGGTGGGCGACCTATTGGTGAGCGATCGCGAATGGCAACGGGTGAAGTCGCTAGGCCGCGATGTGGTTTCTGAAGCACGTTACGTGCAAGCCGAGGTGACCCGCCAGCAAGCCCACGCCAAGGTGCTTGCCTACGGCATGCCGAAGTCACAACTGGATCGACTATTGAAGACAGCGGATCTCACCCAAGCGACGGGTGCCTTCACCCTGTACGCGCCACACGCGGGTATGGTCATCGAAGACGCCTTTGTGGTCGGCGAGGTGGTCGAAGCCGGTCGTCTGCTGATGGAGGTGAGCGATCTGTCGATCTTATGGGTGGAGGCGCGCGTCGATCCCGCACTTGCAGCAAGCATCGACGTCGGCGATCTCGTGCGCGTCAGCGCGGATGATCAGACCTGGATCAGCGGCAAAGTAGCGCAACGCTATCAGCGGCTCAATGAAGCGACGCGCACACTCGGCATTCGCATCGACATGCCGAACGACGGCACCATGGTTCCTGGTCAATTTGTCAACATCGCCGTGCAAACAGGCACCGGTGTACCGCGTTTGGCGGTGCCGCGCGAGGCTGTGGTGCTGGTGCTGGGCACACCGATGGTGTTCAAGCTCGAAGCGGATACGTTCGAGCCGCAACCGGTCGAGGTCGGATTGAACGCCGGCGAGTGGACGATCGTTACCGCAGGCCTTGAAGCGGGCGATGTGATTGCCAGCGAAGGCGTCTTCGAATTGAAGTCGCTGCTCCTTAAATCGCAGATTGGCGATGCAGACTAACGGAGTACTGCCATGTTGAATTCGTTGGTCGAAATTTCACTACGCTACAAATTGCTAGCGCTTGTCGCCTTTGCCGTGGTGGCGTTTTTGGGTTGGCGCGCGGTTAACACCGTGCCAATTGATGCTTTTCCGGACCTGACGCCGATTCAGGTCAATATCTATACGGAGTCGCCGGGGCTGGCGGCAGAAGACGTGGAAGAGTTGCTCACATTCCCCGTTGAATCCGGGATGGCCGGACTCACGGGCGTTCAACAAATTCGTTCCGTTAGTTTGTTTGGCCTCTCGTACGTGTCAGTTTACTTCGACGACGACATGGATATTTATTTTGCGCGGCGCTTGGTAATGGAACGCTTGCAAGAGGTGGCCGAGCGCATTCCGGAAGGCTATGGCACCCCGGAGATGGGGCCGAACTCCTCGGCCCTGGGCCAAGTGTACTGGTACACGCTCGAGCGTACCGATAAAGCCTTGAAGGCAGCAATAACGGACATGGATTTGCGCACTCTGCAGGATTGGTCGGTGCGGTTGGTGTTGCGCACCGTCCCTGGCGTTGATGACGTCATGTCGTGGGGTGGCAGCGAAAAGCAAATCCAGGTACAGCTCGATCCGCGTAAGCTCATCAGTTACGACCTCGACTATCAAACCGTGCTCGAGGCCATCGAGTCGAACAACCGGCAGGTGGGTGGTCAGTACATCAATCTCGGGCCCGAACAATATTTGGTACGCGGTTTAGGATTGGTCAAAAGCACCGACGATCTCGGTGAGATCGTGCTCAAGAGTGTCGACGGCACGCCGGTACGAGTACGCGATGTGGCCGATGTGAAAGAAGCACCGGCGCTGCGCTTTGGCGCAGTCACCCGTGACGGCGAGGAAGTCGTCATGGGGATGGCACTGGCCCGCATTGGCGAGAACGCGAAAGACGTGGTCGACGGCGTCAAAGAAAAGGTCGCAACAATCGAATCGATTTTACCCGAGGGCGTTGCCGTCAAGCCCATCTACGATCGTACGGATTTAGTGGATCGCGCGGTCAATACCGCAGCCACGGCGCTGATCGAAGGCTCGATTCTGGTCGCCATTGTGCTGTTCTTGTTCCTCGGCGAAATCCGCTCCGCATTGGTGGTGGTCGCGGCCTTACCGCTGGCCATGTTGATCGCATTTATCTTCATGCTCGAGTTTGGTTTGTCGGCCAACCTGATGTCATTGGCGGGTCTTGCCATCGGAATCGGCATGATGGTGGATGGCGCTGTCGTCATGGTGGAGAACGTCTTTCGCATTATGGCCGAGCGCCACGCCAAGGGCGAGGTCGTGGATCGCAGCTCGGCGGTGTTGGCAGCCGCGCGCGAGGTTGCCAACCCGATCGCCTTCGCGATCATGATCATCATCGTGGTGTTCTTGCCGCTGTTTAGCCTCGAAGGTCTGGAAGGCAAGCTCTTTAAGCCCATGGCGTTTAGCATCAGTTTCGCGATGGCGGGGTCTCTGGCGCTGACATTGACGCTGATCCCAGTACTTGCTGCCTTGATCCTCAAGCCGCAGGAAGAACGCGATACCCGCCTCGTGCAGTGGCTGAAACGGGGCTATCTGCCGTTGTTGCACTGGTCGCTGGGCAACAAGAAAAAGCTTGGTATGGGTGCTGTCGCACTGCTTCTGAGCAGCCTGGCGCTGTTTCCATTTCTTGGCAAAGAATTCATGCCAACCATGCAAGAAGGCTCGATGATCTGGCGTATCGTTTCGATACCCTCGACCTCGTTGGAGCGTTCGATCGAACTGTCCAGAAAGGCTTCCCGCGTGCTCACGGAATTTCCCGAAGTGAATACGAGTGTCGCCATGATCGGTCGCGCCGAGAAAGGGGAGATCGCCGACGTGAACTACATGGAGATCTACACGGATCTCGCGCCGCATGAAGACTGGACCACGGACCGCAGTTTTGATGATCTGCGTGAGGCGATGGAGGAGGCGCTGGAGGAGGTCGCGCCAGCTTCTGTTGTTTCCTTTACGCAACCGATTCAGATGCGTGTCGAAGAACTCATTTCCGGCGTACGCGCTACGCTGGCCGTGAAACTCTACGGCCCCGAACTTGACGGCCTTGAGAAACTCAGTCGCGAACTCAAAGGGGTCGTTTCACAGGTGCCAGGTGTGGAGGACTTGTCGCTTGAGGCGAATCTTGGCAAACCGCAGGTGCGTATTCAAGTCGATCGGACCCAGTTATCGCGCTACGGCCTTAACGCCGATGATGTGCTCGATGTCGTTCGCAATGGCATAGGTAATGAAGCCGTCAGCACGATGGTCGATGGCGTGCGTCGCTTCGACATCACCGCCGGCCTGCATCCGGCGGCAAAAATCGACATCGACGCTATTAGCAACATTCCCCTGCGTACTGAGGATGGCGCCATAGTACTGCTCTCCACGGTTGCTGACATCGATGTGGCGGAAGGTTTCTCGTTCGTCAGGCGTGAACAACTGCAGCGATACGCCGTCATTCAAATGGACGTCATCGGACGAGACGTCGACGGCTTTGTGCAGGAGGCCAACGATCGAATTGCCGCCGAGGTCGACATGCCCCCGGGCTATTGGATCGAGTGGGGTGGGGCGTTTGAAAATCAACAACGTGCGCTCGCTCGTTTGTCGCTGATCGTGCCGATTACGATCTTCTTTATCTTCATTCTGTTGTACACCGCGTTCAACTCGGCGAAGTACGCCATCATGATCATCGCCAATGTGCCCTTTGCCACCATCGGCGGACTCATCGCCCTGGCCATCACGGGCCAATACCTGTCAGTGCCATCAGCGATCGGGTTTATTGCGGTGTTCGGTGTGGCGATGTTGAACGGTATTGTGCTGGTGAGTTTCATCAACGAATTGCGAGAGAGAGGGCTGTCCGTCGCAGAAGCCGTGCGACAGGGTGCTGAGATGCGGCTGCGACCGGTGATGATGACGGCGAGTGTGGCGATCCTCGGTCTCGTGCCAATGTTGTTGTCGTCGGGCGTCGGTGCCGAAACCCAACGACCACTGGCCTCCGTGGTGGTCGGTGGCCTCATTACCTCGACACTACTCACGCTGGTCTTGCTGCCCGCTATCTATGAGTGGATAGAGACCCGCGGGGAAGCTTCCGACACCTAGTGCTGACAGCATCACTCAAAGGAGATGCCGCTATGAAAGAAATCAAAGCCTTTATTCATCGAAATCGTGCCGCGGACGTGGTTCATGCGCTGCATACCACTGGGTTTTGCCGCGCAGGCTGCAACTTATCACTCACAGACGTGGCCGGTTCCTTAAAATCCCTGGGTGCGAAAGAAAAGAATTTCTCCGTTGAGTTCGGCGAGAGTCTCATCAATGAGGTCAAGTTGGAACTGGTCTGCGACGATAGTCAGGTCGACGAAGCCATCGAGCTCATACGGGACAACGCTCGCACGGGGCAGGCCGTGTCGGGTTGGATTTACGTCAGCGAAATCTCGAACAGCTACCGGATCGATGAGTCCGACGAGCCCACAGATGGTTGAGCATACAAAAATTACGCCGGCACTGCGTTTCGATCGTCTCACACCGCTTTACGACCACATTGTTCGATACACAACGCGCGAGCGTCGGTTCAAATCCATACTGCTCAAAACGGCCGCGATCAAGCGCGGCGAATCCATACTCGATGTGGGTTGTGGTACAGGTACTTTGCTTCAGTCCATCGCCGAGCAGCAATCCGCGGTACAACTCACGGGACTTGACGCCGATCCAGCTATTTTGGCCATCGCTGATCGCAAACTGAGTGCCGCGAACATCTCGTACAATCTTGTTCTGGGCCGATCGACCGACATGGCTTTCGACGATGAGACGTTTGATCGTGTTGTTTCCACACTGTTCTTCCACCATCTTGTCACTGCGGAAAAACGTGCCACAGTGGCCGAAATCGCGCGCGTCTTAAGACCAGGTGGTGCGGCGCACATCGCGGACTGGGGACGTCCCACCGGCCCGCTTCAGCGGTTGGCGTTTTATCAGATTCAACTGCTCGACGGGTTTGCCTCAACCCGCGACCACGTGGCTGGCAAGTTAACCTCACTATTCAGCGAAGCCGGGTTTCAAGAGGTGGAAGAGTTTGCGCATCTGCGCACAGTATTTGGAACCCTCCGGTTCATTAGCGCAGTGAAACCGCTCAACTAGTATGTACCGGCTGACTGCTAAGGAGACTCTAAGCGGATCAGCTGCATACATATAATCAAATTCCGATAACCATCGTTACCGGAATTAAGGAGTGGAACTCGTGCAGGAAGTCGACGCTCAGCATTGTCGCGGAGGCTACTTCTTGAAGTACACTTCTTACAGATGGTTTCTTCTGCAAAAAATTCCTGCTAATCAACATTAGTGTTTCTGCGGCTTTCGGCGGGAGCACGGCGCAGTGGCAAAGCGGCGAAATGTAAAGAGTAGGCAGAAATAAAGGGAAACGACTACGCCTTGTGTTACGCGAATTCGCGCAATCGAAAAGGTGCAGTAGAGGTACAGTGCTGAGATTTCACTAAAGTTGCCCGACGTACCTAAGCGTTTGTTTGTCCTTAACTTTCCGGTCATTTTTGTGACTGCAGGCGTTTTCCGGAATTCCCTTATGTTTCCGTAACTTATTGTTTTATAAGCCAACTGAAAATCCGCGTGTCGGTGGTTCGATTCCGCCCCTGGCCACCATTCAAATCAAAAACTTACGTTTTCGCCGATTGGCGTCCAGTTCGTTTTGCGTGAGTTTTGCGTGGGTTTGCGGGAGCGTCAACTGACGTTTAAGCGCCGCAACACCACTAACTCAGGCCTGTTACCGTTTCTTTCACACACTGTGTTGGCAGACTCAATCAACTTCGAAAGTTCTGCCGCCGAGTAGTGTGTGGTCATTCGTCCCGATCGGTGACCCAGCAAGTCCTGTCGGTCTTCGAAACTCACGCCGGCCGCTCTCAATCTTCTGCCGAACGTGTGTTTCAAGTCGTGAACGCGAACCTGCTTCAGACCGACCTTCTCTCGGACCCGACACCAGGAGCTGTTCAGCATCCGCTGTATCGGCTCGCCTTCGTACGCGAACACGTGCGTCGGGTGTTTCCCCCGGCGCGAGTTCACGACACGCTTGGCGATGTCGTTGAGTACTACCAGTCGTTCTTCGCCGTTCTTGACGAATGATCCCGGAACAATAAATACAAAGGTGTCGAGTGATGGGACCTTGACCTCCCAGTCCCACTGCATCCTGCAGACCTCGGCATCGCGGCAGCCCGTATTGACGGCAAACAATGCCATTTCTGCGAGATGCGGCGGAAGCTCGGCAAATAACGCCTGCTGCTCGGTCCAACTCATCGGATAGGGTTGCCGTGGGTTGGGGTTGGGCAGCATGCGGATTCGTGGAGCGCGCTCCAGCCAGGTCAGTCCGTGCTCATCCATCCACTCGTATTCGGCGAGTCTCAGGATGCGACGCACCACCGCCAGCCCATGATTGATTGTTCCAGGTTTTCTGCCTTCCTCCCGTTTGAAATCGACCCATGGATCAAGCGTGCCGCGATGAACCCTGTGAAGCGGCAAGTGCCCAATGAACGGCATCAGTTGCTTCAGCAGGCAGACGTCACGATTCAGCGAGCGCTTGTGCTGGTTCTCCTTGACGAACTTAGCCGCTGCTTCCTCGAATGTCCGCGTCGGCCTGACTCCGTAAACCTCGGCTTTTCGGATGCATTCCCTCAGTCTCGCGAGGTATCGCTCCGCTTCTGCGAGCTTATCTGAGCCAGTGCTCTGGCAAACTCTCCGCCCTTCGATCCACTTGTCGATGTGCCATATGCCCCGCCTCTTGACGAGGCCGGGCGATCTTCTGCGTCCCATGGTCGTACTCCTCTGGTGCGACCGGGACGCCCGTTGCGAGAGACATAGTCCTCCACCCAGGCGTCCAGTTCAAGGCGGTCGAAGGC
>DDIP01000199.1 GCA_002338605.1 Proteobacteria bacterium UBA1847
CGGCCAGCCACTGATTTCCCGTGTAACCACTGTCACCGGTGATGGCGTCAACAACCCAATGAATGTTCGGGCCCGCATAGGCACAACCATTGAACACATCATTAATTTCACTGGCGGCTACAGAAACCGCGCCCGGCAATTGATCATTGGCGGCCCGATGACCGGGAATTCCGTCACAACGGATCGCGTGCCGGTTGTCAAGGCGACCAACTGCATCCTGGTGCTGTCCGAAACACCGTCGACCGGACCCGAACTGCCCTGCATTCGATGCGGCGAATGCGCCGTCGTTTGCCCGGTTCAACTCCTGCCACAGCAGTTGTTCTGGTATGCCTGTGCCGATGATGAAGTCAAGTTGCGCGAATTCGGTTTGACCGATTGCATAGAGTGCGGCTGCTGCGATGTTGTTTGTCCTAGTCACATTCCGCTGACTGCCAATTTTCGCGTCGCGAAAGGCCGGATTCGCGAGCTGGCTGACGAAAAAGCGCGTGCCGCCAGGGCGCGGCTTCGATTCGAAGCACGCAATGATCGATTGCGGCGTGAACTCCTGGAACGGGAAATGCAACTGGCCGATCAGAAGGCGTCGGCAAAAAGCGCCGGCCCGGCTGCGATTGCCGAAATCCTAAAGCGCAGGAAGCAGGAAAAGGGAGACCGGGAGTAGTGGAATTCCAGCGCCGCGAGGCTCCGTTCCTGATCCCGTCGGTCAGCGTCTCATCGATGATGCTGCAGGTGCTGGCGGCACTGGTACCCGCTGCCATCGCTCACGTCTGGTTTTTCGGTCCCGGCTTTATTCTCAACCTGTTGGTAGCAGCGATTTTCGCAACGGCCGGCGAAGCGCTGATGCTCGGCCTTCGCAACCGACGGCCCGAGGCAGGACTCGCCGACTACAGTGCGCTGGTGACAGCTGCCCTGCTGGCCTTCGCCTTGCCTTCGTTGACGCCATGGTGGGTAACCGCGACCGGCGCGCTGTTTGCCGTCGTTGTTGCCAAGCATCTATACGGTGGCCTGGGATTTAATATATTCAATCCGGCAATGGCCGGCTACGTCGTAATCCTGGTTGCCTTTCCGATGCACCTGAACCTGTGGGTTGCACCGCGTATGGGTGATCTCGACTACCAACACCTGACGATATTGCAGACGCTTCAGTTCACGTTGACCGGCGGGCTGCCCGACGCCATTTCCTTCGACGCTATCAGTCGTGCGACGCCGCTTGATGTCATGAAATCCGGGCTCAACAATGCGCGTACTGCTGCCGAGATTCGAGTCATTCCGATCATGGGTGACTTCGGTGGCCGTGGTTGGGAGTGGATCGGCAATTTTCTGGCCATCGGTGGTTTCTGGTTAATGATCAGGAAGCTTATCCGGTGGCAGATCCCGGTCGGCGTCGGCCTCGGCCTGTTGGTTCCGGCAACCGTTTTTTACATGATCGACCCGGGTTCACACGCGAGCCCGGGGTTTCACTTGTTCAGTGGTGCGACGATCCTTTGCGCGTTTTTTATCGCTACGGATCCTGTCTCGGCGGCGACCAGTCCGAGGGGCCGACTGATTTACGGTATCGGCATCGGGCTGCTCATCTATTGCATTCGCCGCTGGGGCAGCTACGCAGATGGCGTCGCGTTTGCCGTCTTGCTGATGAATATGGCCGTGCCAGCCATCGATAGCGTGACACGACCACGTATTATCGGCCACAACGATCGGGGCGACAAACGTGACTGATCGCCCCGTCTGGAAAAGCGGTGTTACGCTCGCTGTCATTGCAGCGATCTGCACGGCTCTTGTGGCCTTGACCTTTCAGTTGACGGCACAGCGCATCACTGACAATGAGAAAGCCTTTTTGGAACGCAATCTGCAACCTGCACTCGCCGGCCTGTTTTTTGACAGCCCGGTTACCGAATCCAGGCTGACCATTCCACAACCGCATGAACTGCCAGGAACCGAATCGGCCATCGTTTATCGTGTTTACGCGAGCGAAGAACCTGTCGCTGCACTGTTTGTCGTGTCGGCCCGCGACGGTTACGCGGGCCCGATTCGACTACTGATCGGTGTCGCCATGGACGGAAGCATTACCGGCGTACGCGTTCTTGAGCACCGGGAAACGCCAGGACTGGGTGACCGCGTTGAGACCACCAAATCGGACTGGATACTTCAGTTCGATGGCCGCTCGCTGCGCGATCCCGAGCCCGGCAACTGGAAAATCCGGGGCGACGGCGGATCGTTTGACCAGCTGACCGGTGCATCGATTACACCGCGTGCCATCGTCAAGGCGGTTAAAGCGACTCTCACTTATTTTGCGGCGAATCGGGATGCGCTTTTCACAGCGCCAGCTGACCCGGTTGACGACGACTCCGGGGATGAAGACTAATGGCGGGCGGCGTGATCAATCGATTGAGAAATGGCCTGTGGCGTGACAATCCGGGGCTCGTGCAGTTGCTCGGACTGTGCCCCTTGCTGGCCGTTACGGCAACCTTCGTCAATGGCCTCGGTCTCGGACTCGCGACACTCGCCGTTCTGGTTGCGTCGAATGCGCTCGTGTCTGCAACCCGCCGCTGGATTCAACCCGAAATTCGCGTGCCAATTTACGTGCTGATCATTGCCAGCCTTGTCACCTGCATCGAGCTGATCTTCAAAGCGTGGTTTCCGGACCTCGATCGAACGCTCGGAATATTTGTTCCCCTGATCGTCACGAACTGCGCAATCGTCGCGCGTGCGGAGCTCTACGCCTCACGAAACCCGATCGGTGCCAGCATTCTCGACGGTATTGCGATGGGCCTTGGCTTTGCCATGCTGCTAATGACCATCGGCGCATTCCGGGAAGTCATCGGACAAGGTACATTGTTCGCCCGGATGGACATGCTGATCGGCGGCGAGCCCATGCGCGGCCTGGTGCTGGCCGATCAGGGCTGGTTATTGATGGTGCTGCCACCCGGTGCGTTTTTTAGCCTGGCGCTCGCAATAGCAGCCAAGAACGCTATCGATCGTCGCCGGCTGGAATCAAAAGCGCCTATTCCGCGACGCGCGCGCAAACTGAACCGCTAGGACTCTTGTGAACGCCGAGAAACGTACCGCGATCTTCAAAACCCTGCAGAAGCGCATGCCAGCTCCGACTACCGAGCTGCGCTACGAGTCGCCTTTTGAACTGCTGGTCGCTGTGATCCTCTCGGCGCAGGCGACGGACATCAGTGTCAACAAGGCAACCGACAAGTTATACCGGGTCGCCAACACGCCGGAAGCGATACTTGAACTGGGCGTGCGCGGGTTGACGAAATACATTCGTACCATCGGCCTTTACAACGCAAAGGCCAGCAATATCATCAAGACTTGCCGGATTCTGATTGACGAACACAATAGTGCTGTTCCCCGCACTCGCGAGGCGCTCGAGGCCCTACCCGGCGTGGGCAGGAAAACCGCCAATGTCATTCTGAATACGGCGTTCGGCGAACCCACCATTGCCGTGGACACACATATTTTTCGCGTTGCCAATCGGACCGGCCTTGCAAGAGGAAAGACACCACTTGAGGTCGAGAAACGGCTGGTAAAATTGACGCCTGAGGAATTCAAGAAAGACGCGCACCACTGGCTGATCCTGCACGGGCGTTACACCTGCAAGGCACGCAAACCGCTGTGCCATGAATGTCCGATTATCGAGTGGTGCGAGTTCAAGCAAAAGGTGATGGCATGATTTTCGGACAGGACAGAGACGAGCTGCGCAACATGTACCGGGAAGCCTGGTCAAAGTTTTGCAAGGACATGCCATTGACCCCGCTGGAGAACCAGATTGCCGCGGTCATCGAGTGGCACCCGGAATATCATGACGATCTGGTCAATGAAGCCCTCGATCGTGAATACACGCCCGAGGGCGGGCGCGGTAATCCCTACCTGCACATGGGTCTGCACCTTGGAATCCGCGAGCAGGTCACAACCAATCGGCCGGCCGGTATCCAGATGATTTACAAGGCCCTGGTGACCAAGACGGGCGATCAGCATGCGGCCGAGCATCAGATGATTGATTGCCTTGCGGAAACTCTTTGGGAGGCGCAGAGTCAGAATCGCGCGCCGGACGAGCAAAAGTACCTTGAGCGCCTGCGACGCCTGAACGTCTGAGCTGTGTAATATTTTCGCGTTCCTTCAGGTCCTCCTGATAACTCGAAACGGGATACCCATGAGCGATCCACAATCACAATACCCGGTACAAGGTGCGGGTCTCGGGCTGCGCCGCCCGATCGCCGACAAGTTGATGGCCGATCCACCGACCGATGTCGACTTCATGGAGGTTGCACCGGAAAACTGGATTCATGTCGGTGGTGCACTCGGCAAGAAACTGCGTTTTTTTACGGAACGCTACCCGTTTCTGATTCACGGCCTGTCATTGTCCATCGGCTCACCCGCGCCACTGGATGAGCAACTCGTTCGCGATATCAAGGAATTCATGGCGGACCACAACATCCGTCTGTACTCGGAGCACTTGAGTTACTGTGGTGACGACGGCCACCTGTACGACTTGATGCCAATTCCTTTTACGGAAGAAGCAGTCAAGTATGTCGCCAGCCGTGTGCACCGCGTCCAGGACATCCTCGAGCAACGAATTGCGCTGGAGAACGTGTCCTACTATGCCCCGACAGACTCCTCAATGAATGAACGGGAGTTTCTTCTGGCAGTGCTCGAGGAATCCGACTGTGACCTGATGCTCGATATCAATAATATCGTTGTGAACAGTATTAACCATCGCTATGACGCGGGTGCGTTTATGCGTGCGATGCCGGCGGAGCGCATTCGCTATTTCCATCTTGCGGGGCATTTTGTCGAAGCACCGGATTTACGTATCGACACGCACGGTGCGGCCGTTGACAACCAGTCCTGGCAATTGCTGGCCGATGCGTACCGACATTTCGGCCCCGTACCGACCTTGCTCGAACGTGATTTCAATTTTCCACCGATGGAGGAATTACTGGACGAGGTCCGCCGCATCAAGCAACTGCAGATCAACATGCAATTGATGAACTCTGACCATGGATGACGACCGCACATTCCAGGACAAGCAGTATGCTTTTGCCGCGCATATTCGCGACCCCGATCACACCGTCGCGCCGGACGGCATTGAAGATCGACGCATGGCGATTTATCGCGAGTTGTTCTTTAACAACTTATCGAACCTGCTGTCTGCTTTTTTTCCAGTATTGCGCAAGCTGCTAACCGATGCCGAGTGGCGGCACACCATTCGAGAGTTCATGAAGATTCATCGTGCGAAGACACCTTACTTCCTGCAGCTTCCGGAAGAGTTTCTGGGATTTCTGCAAAACGAGTACCGCGGCCTGGACAAGGCGTACCCGTTCGCGACAGAGCTTGCACATTATGAATACGCGGAACTCGCATTGCGCGTATCCCCGGATGAGAACGACTTCACCGATGTGAACCCGGACGGTGACCTGCAATCTGAAATCCCGGTCAAATCCATTCTCGCCTGGGTATTTGCCTACCACTATCCTGTGCATCGAATCTCCGCAGAGTTCCAGCCGTCCGAGACGCTCGAGCAACCCGCCTATCTGACTGTCTATCGACGCGACGACGACAAGGTGCGCTTCCTGGAGCTCAATGCAATTTCCGCTGCCCTGCTCGATGCGGTCGAAAATAACCGTTCCGGCCTTAGCGGCGGCGAGTTGTTGCGCGAGCTGGCCGGAAAAACACACTACCCTGATATCGATGCGTTGGTCCGACATGGTTTGGACACACTGCAAGAAATGCGACAATTGCAAATTGTAATTGGCACCCGGCGAAACGTCTGACGGAGAAAACCATGCAAAAATTAGTCAAGCTAAAACACCAGGTTTTGAATCTCCTGAACCCGGCCGGTGACTTTGTGGCCTTGCTGCCCATCCGGCTGCTGATGGCCTACGAATTCGGCAGTGCCGGTCTGAAAAAACTTGACGGGACGAACTGGTTCGGCAGGATTCAGGACAATTTCCTGTTTCCATTTAATCATGTACCGGTTGAGATAAGCTGGTTCATGGCAACCTGGGTTGAAATTCTAGGTGGTATCTGCCTGTTTTTCGGACTGTTCACACGTTTCTGGGCGTTCAGCCTTATCATCGTTTCGGTCGTAGCGATTTCGGGTGTGCACTGGCCGGACAACTGGAACAGCTTGTCGGAACTGTGGCAAGGCTATGCGATTACCAACAAGGGCTTCGGTAACTATCGAGTGCCACTCCTGTTTATCGCGATGCTTTTTCCGTTGATTTTCACTGGTGCGGGCAAGCTCAGTATCGACCATATTCTTGCGAAGCGGTTCTCCTGAGCAATGGACAGCGCATTCAACCTGGTACAAACCTTATCGACGATATTTGTTTTTGTCGTCGGTGCATTTCTGCTCGCGATTGCCGTGATTTTTGTTATAGACGTCACGCAAACCACGCATACTGTTCGCCGAAACTTTCCGGTCATCGGTCGTTTTCGATACGTATTCGAACGCATGGGCGAGTTCCTGCGGCAATATTTTTACGCGCAGGATCGTGAGGAACTGCCTTTCAACCGTGCACAGCGTTCCTGGGTGTACCGAGCGGCAAAAGGTGTTGACAGCACGGTCGCCTTCGGCTCCACGTTGAATCTGACTCCGCCCGGTACGCCAATATTTGTCAACTGCCCCTACCCGACTCTGGATAGAGATTCCGTGCCGAGTGGCCCGATGCTGATCGGCCCGCATGCAAGGAAGCCCTATGAAGCCGGGTCACTAGTCAATGTCTCAGCGATGAGTTACGGCGCTCTGTCGAAGCCCGCTGTGCTGGCACTGTCACACGGATCACGCATGGCAGGCAGCTGGCTCAATACGGGTGAAGGCGGCATCTCACCCTGGCACCTCGAGGGTGGATGCGACCTCGTTTTTCAGATCGGGACAGCCAAGTACGGGGCACGTGACCACGAGGGCAACCTGAGCGACGACAAGCTTCGCGAAGTTGGTGAAATCGAACAGGTGAAAATGATTGAGCTCAAGCTCAGCCAGGGTGCAAAGCCCGGCAAAGGCGGCATCCTTCCGGCCGTAAAAGTGACCGATGAAATTGCCAGGATTCGTGGCATTCCTGTGGGCAAAGCCTCGATCAGCCCAAACCGGCATCCGGAGATTAATTCTGCTGGCGACCTGCTCGACATGATTAATCGGATTCGCGACGTTTCAGGATTACCGGTTGGCTTCAAGGCCGTGATCGGTGCGTACGGCTGGCTTGATGAACTGTTCGAAGAGATCAAGAAGCGTGGTATCGAGTCGGCACCGGATTTCATTACCATCGACGGCGGTGACGGTGGTACTGGGGCAGCACCGATGAGCCTGATTGACAATGTCGGCCTGCAAATCAAGGAAAGCCTGCCGCTGGTCGTTGACATGCTGTGCACGCATGGTCTGAGACAGCGCATTCGAGTCATAGCCAGCGGCAAATTGATTAATCCTTCGGACGCGGCCGCCGCGCTTTGCATGGGAGCAGACTTTATCAATACGGCGCGCGGCTTCATGTTTGCCCTGGGTTGTATTCAGGCGTTGCAATGCAACAAGAATACCTGTCCAACGGGTGTCACTACCCACAACACGCGCTTGCAACGCGGACTGGTTCCCGAGGACAAGGCACAGCGCGTCAAACGGTACTGCGAATCCCTGCGCAAGGAGATTGGCATCATCGCGCACTCCTGCGGCGTCGTCGAACCTCGAGGGTTACGACGTTTCCATTGCCGGATTGTGCAAGATGACGGTCGGTCAATCCCCCTCAACGAACTCTATCCGGATATCGGCACAACCCGGTAACGCCTTTTCGCCAGCATCGGCCCGACACCCGGTCGAACAAGAAAAACAACCGGCTGCCCCGATACTGCTCAATTAAGGTGGCAGTCACCGTATCTAAATAAACGAGATACGGTGACTGCCACCTCATTTGTCTGGGGAGTTAGGGTGACTGCTACCTTAATTGTTTTTTGGCAGGTACAGGTCGGTGAGGGTGCCGTCCATTGCTTCGGCGGCGAAGGCGACGGTTTCTGACAAGGTCGGGTGAGGATGAATCGTGAGGCTGATGTCGGCCGCATCCGCGCCCATTTCGACAGCAAGGCAGACTTCGGAAATCAGATCACCGGCACCGGGACCCACAATTGCACCGCCGAGTACACGCTCGGTCTTTTTGTCGAACAGAAGCTTCGTGAATCCTTCCGGTCGTCCCAGCGACAGCGCGCGGCCGCTCGCGGCCCACGGAATCTGTGTTTTCTCGTACTCGATGCCCTTTGCCTTGGCTTCGAGCTCAGTTAGCCCGACCCACGCAATTTCGGGATCGGTGTAAGCAACGGATGGGATCGCACGGGCATCGAAGTATCTCTTCTGACCGGCGATCACCTCGGCAGCGACTTTTGCTTCGTGCGTCGCTTTATGTGCGAGCATCGGGCCGCCGGCAAGATCGCCGATAGCGAAAATATGCGGCACGTTGGTTCGCATCTGTTTGTCGACTGCGATTATGCCTTGCTGGTCGACGGCGACGCCGGCCTTTTCAGCGTCAAGGGTTCCACCGTTGGCCCGGCGACCGATTGCAACCAGTACGCGGTCATAGACACCCATTGAGGGTGCCTTGTCGCCTTCAAACCTGACCTCGATTCCGGGAACCGTGGCGCGCATACCGGTGACCTTTGTGGACACCATGATGGCTTCGTATCGCTGCTTCACAATTTTCATGAACGGTCGAAGCAAATCCGGGTCCGTACCGGGCATCAACGAATCCGTCAACTCGACGACGCTGACATCCGTTCCAAGTGCGCTGTAGACACAGGCCATTTCCAGACCGATGATGCCGCCACCAACAACCAGAAGGCGTTTGGGCAGCGGCGTCAGCTCAAGCGCGCCGGTTGAATCGACGATCCGAATATCATCCGGCAGTCCCGGCAACATGGCGGGTTCGGAGCCGGCGGCGATAATGCAATTCTTGAAATCAACGGTTTCGTTATTGTTCAGGCGCAAGCGGTTCGGCGACTCGAATTTGGCTTCAGCGGTCAGCACACGCACTTTGCGCTGTTTCGCCAGCGCTGCCAATCCGCCCGTCAACTTGCCAACGACCTCGTTCTTCCAGCCACGCAGTTTTTCCGCGTCTATTTTGGGCTTACTAAAGACAACACCGTGATCGGCCATCGCAGCCGCATCGTCAATGACCTTCGCTGCGTGCAACAGTGCTTTTGAGGGAATACAGCCGACGTTCAGGCAAACACCGCCGAGCACCGACGACCGCTCGATCAGAATGACATCAATGCCGAGATCGGCCGCACGAAATGCCGCAGTATATCCGCCCGGTCCCGACCCGATGACGACCAACTGCGCAGAGTGCGTCGCGTCGCCAGCCGACTTAACATCGTTAGCCGCAACGATTTCGGGGGCGGACATCTTTCGCGTTTCCTCCACATCCTCCGGCTGCGTTTGAGACCCGGTGTCGCTTGCCTCGACCTTCGCAACCAGGCTGCCAGTCGAGACTTTGTCACCCACAGCGACGTCGATCGAAATTATTTTTCCGGCAGTGTCTGCGGGAACATCCATCGATGCCTTATCGGTTTCTATTGTGACCAGCGGGTCTTCCACAGCGACCGTGTCACCGACAGCAACCAATACCTCTATGATTTCAACATCTTTGAAATCGCCCAGATCCGGGACCAACAGGTTCTTCGTTTCAGCCACTATGGAATTGCCTTCAGCAGCGAATCAACATCGGCCAGCGCCTGTCCAAGGAAAGTCGTAAACCGAACCGCCTGCGCACCATCAATGACACGGTGATCGTAGGACAGCGATAGCGGCAGCATCAGGCGCGGCTCAAATTCGGATCCATTCCAGACCGGCTGCATACTCGATCGTGAAACACCGAGGATAGCGACTTCCGGCGCGTTAACGATTGGCGTAAATGCCGTACCACCGATTCCACCCAGGCTGGAAATCGTAAACGAGGCACCCTGCAACTGCGGCGCCTTCAACTTGCCTTCGCGAGCCAGTGCGGATAACTCCGCGAGTTCGGCGGCGAGTTCGTAAACATCCTTGGTATCGGCGTTACGGATGACCGGCACGACCAGGCCCTGTGGCGTATCAGCGGCAAATCCAAGGTGGCAATACTTCTTTAATATCAACTCACTAGCGTCATCTGATAAAGAAGAATTTACCTTTGGAAACTCCTGCAATGCGGTCACGCAGGCTTTCATGACAAACGCCAGCGGCGTCAACGAAATTCCGCGCGCCTTGGCCGGCCCCTTCAATTCCTGCCGACGCGCCTCAAGCTCAGTAATATCGGCCAGATCGTGCTGCGTCACATGCGGCAGGTTGATCCAGCTCGCCTGCAGGCGCGGTCCGGCGATTTTCTGGATGCGTGTCAGTGGCTGTACGTCGGTCTCACCGAACTGCGAAAAGTCCACGCTGGGTG
>DDIP01000200.1 GCA_002338605.1 Proteobacteria bacterium UBA1847
TGTACCGGCTGGCGTGCAAGAGCCGCAAGATTGAAGCTGCCTGCCGTTTGCCAAGCTGCGTCTTTCCGGACGTCTGCGGCAACCTGAATACGGATCACTCCTCGCTGACAACGTTGTACCGTAAAACGCGCGCATTACCAGGCATCAAGAAGGTGTTGATTGCATCGGGCCTGCGTTACGACCTCGCCGTCAAGGATCCGGAATACGTCAAGGAACTGGTTTCGCACCACGTGGGCGGTTATCTGAAGATTGCGCCGGAGCACACGGAAAAAGGTCCGCTCGACAAGATGATGAAGCCTGGTATTGGCGCCTACGACGAATTCAAGGAAATGTTTGAGAAGTTCTCGAAAGAAGCGGGTAAAGAGCAGTACCTGATTCCTTATTTTATTGCGGCGCATCCCGGCACGACCGACGAGGACATGATCAACCTGGCACTGTGGCTCAAGAAAAATAATTTTCGCGCAGACCAGGTACAGGCTTTCTATCCGTCCCCGATGGCAACCGCCACGGCAATGTATCACTCCGGCAAGAATCCGCTCAGCAAGGTGACTTACAAGAGTGACGGCGTTGATGTCGTCAAGAGTCCCGAGAAGCGCCGTCTGCACAAGGCGTTGCTGCGCTATCATGATCCGAAGAACTGGCCGATGATTCGTGCAGCTTTAAAAGAAATGCATCTTGCCCACCTGATCGGGGCCGGCAAGGACAAGCTGGTGCCGCTGGTGCAACCGCGCGGCAGCGCGTCAAAGGGCTCGGCACGCCGCAAGAACACGACATCGGCCCACGATAAACGAATTCGCAAAGGCAAGATGTTGTCACAGCACACCGGGTTGCCGCCCCGCAATGAAAGCTGAGTGGTCGTTTCCCGGCGGAGGTGACCCGAAAACCGACGCGTCGCTGCGTCACTCGCTAAAAGACGCCGCAGCCTTTGCCACAATGGTTGGCATCGGCGAAACCTACCTCTCGGCGTTTGCACTGTTCCTGAAGGCCAGCACGCCGCAGATCGGTTTGCTGGCATCGTTGCCGCCACTGCTCGCCTCGTTCGTGCAATTGTTTTCCGCCTGGCTCGGTCACTTCACCGGTCAACGCAAACTGATCGTGCTGATTGGTGCCAGCGTGCAGGCATTCGCGTGGCTGCCGCTGGTTGTGTTACCGATGCTGTTTCGCGAATCCGCCGTGCCCTTGCTGATCGCCGCCGTCGTGGTTTACCAATGCGGTGCACACCTGTCGACGCCGCAATGGGGCAGCATGATGGGTGACATTGTGCCGACACGACGGCGCGGCAGGTTCTTTGCCCTACGCACGCGAATCGTCTCTCTGGTGACATTCATCTCGCTGGCGCTCGGTGGTGTGACGTTGCACCTCACCACCAGCAGCGGCCACACCTACCAGGGATTCTTGCTGTTGTTTGGTATCGCAATGCTGGCGCGGCTGATCTCTGTTTATCACCTGTCCAAAATGCACGATCCGACGGGTCATGTTGCGGAAATGGAAGTGCCGGTCGGAACGGCCTGGTGGCAGCGCTTGCGACAGTCGAATTTTGTCCGGTTCTCCATCTTCTTCGCGCTGACACAGTTTTCAGTGGCCATTGCGTCGCCGTTTTTTACGGTCTACATGCTGCGGGATCTGCAGTTCAGCTACATCGCGTTCATGACCAATACCGGCATGGCGATATTCGCGCAGTTTCTGACGCTGAATCAGTGGGGGCGAATCAGCGACGTGTTCGGCAATCGCCGGATTCTCGCAGCAACCGGCATGCTGATTCCCCTGATGCCGCTGCTGTGGATCTTCTCCACCAACTTCTGGTACCTGCTGTTCATCCAGGCCGTCAGCGGGCTGGCCTGGGCCGGGTTCTCGCTAAGCGCCAGTAACTTTCTCTATGACCTGATCGCACGCGACAAGCGATCGACCTATCTTGCCATCCACAATGTGCTGGCGAGTACCGGCATTTTCGCGGGTGCGATGCTCGGTGGCTACCTGGGAGCCGTTCTTCCGACACAGGTGGAATTGTTCGGCACGACATTCAGCTGGTTCAGCCCGCTGCTCGGCGTGTTCGCTATTTCGACGGTGGTGCGAGCGATCATTGTGATCGCACTGGTGCCGAAGATCCGTGAGGTGCGAAACGTGCGGGACATTTCCCTGACGGAACTGATGTTCAGGGTGACGCGTGTCAATGCGCTGGCTGGCATGGTCTTCGACATTCTGGGCACGAAGCCCAGGGGGCCGGATAATTCCGAGCCGCCGGATTGATCACACACGAAATCGAGCGGCATTGGCACGATACGCAGAGCAATATTTTTCTGGCGGCTGTTTAGTAGGCAACCGAGATGCGTTGCCGCAGGTGCTGCGCCCGCTCCGCCTCGTCAACCAGCGCGACTGCAAAATCGGCGCGTGACAGGCGAGTTCTCCCCCGTTTGTCCCGCAGGGCCTCGTCGCCACCGACTCGAAAAACGCCGGTGCGCGGCCCGTTGGTGAAATTCTTTGGCGGCGTCACGTAGGTCCATTTGACATCGTCAACCTTGCGGTAAAATTCAAGCGCAAGAATCTGGCCCAGGATTTCCACTTCGAGACCCCTGGGTATAAATACCCTGGGCAATTTTGCTGCGTAGCGAACGCCCGGCTCGACTTCAAGCGAGCCCGAGCCACCGACGTGCAGCAAGCGCGGCGCGCGGTCACCTTGCTGGGAGAGGGCATCGACGAGTATTTCCGCGGCCATAAACTGCAAGGCGCTTTGCGGTGCGCCTGAATCGCCGATAACGCCGCGCACGGAGACGATCACAACATCCTTACCCGCTACGATTTCAGTGACACTCTCCTTGTCCAGAAGATCACCTTTGACAACCGTCAGCTTGTCATGCCGCATTTCGAGCTGTGCGGGCTTGCGCGATACTGCTGTGACGTGATGCCCGCGATCCAGTGCCTCCTGCACGATGTGTGAACCGACATCGCCGGTTGCGCCGTAGACGACGATGTCAAGTGTGGGTTCGCCATGCGCGGGACCTGTCGCAAGCACCAGCGCAATGCATGCAAGGATTACTTTTCGCAACGAAGTACCTCCGTGAACTCGCAGCCGTCACACTACCGCATTTTACTGTCGAAAATAATCGCGTGTTCCCTGTGCATCGATCGCCTCGCCGATGCGTTGCAAGGCGGTTGCATAGGCTGCGTTCCGGACACTCAAACCCTTCTCACCGGCAAGGTCCCACACCTCCGAAAAAGCAGATGTCATCACGTCGCCCAGACGTTCGTGTACCTGGTTCAGGCTCCATTTATAACCCTGTAAATTCTGAACCCACTCGAAGTAGCTGACCGTGACGCCGCCTGCATTGGCCAGTACGTCGGGAATAATAATGGTTCCCTTCTTTTCAAGAATCGCATCGGCATCGCTCATGATTGGGCCATTGGCAATCTCGACGATGTAGGGAGCCTTGATCGTTCCGGCGTTATGTTTTGTGATCACGCCCCCAAGGGCTGCCGGAATCAGGACATCAACATCAAGGGCCAGGAGTTCGTCATTGCTGATTGTTTCGTGAGCAACCAGTTCACACACCGACTGGTCGCAGTAAACCCCCTGCACGCGCCGCGACTGCTGCTTGATTTCGAATATGCTCGCAACATCGAAACAATCCGGAGAATAAATACCACCCCTGGAATCGCTGATTGCAACAATGCGATAGCCTGCCTCCTGCAGCAGTCGAGCGGCGTGATAACCGCCGTTGCCGAAGCCCTGAACAGCCACTGTGGTCTCGGCGGGAATCAGATGCCGTCGCCGGGCTAATTCCTGTGTGCACAAGAAAGCACCACGCCCGGTTGCGTCGTCGCGTCCGAGGCTACCACCGAGTCGAACCGGTTTGCCTGTGATGACGGCCGGGGCCTTGGTGCGTGTAATTGCTTCGTACTCGTCCATCATCCAGCCCATGATGCGGGCATTGGTGTAGACATCGGGTGCCGGAATATCTGTCTGCGGGGCGATAACATCGGCCATGGCGCGCATATAGGCTCTCGACAGGCGCTCCAGTTCCATCGGTGACAGTGCTTTGGGATCGACAATTACGCCACCCTTGCCACCGCCAAAAGGCAGTCCCGCCACCGCGCATTTAATGGTCATCCAAAGTGCAAGCGCCTGGACCTCGGCCATGCTGACGCCGGGATGAAACCGGATGCCGCCCTTCGTCGGGCCCAGGGTGCTGTTGTAGCGGCAGCGATAACCCGTGAAGTATTTCGTCGATCCATCATCCATACGTACGGGAAGTGAGGCCTGCACCAACGAATTCGCGTGCATCAACAAGTCCAGGACTTCGCTCGATATGCCCGCTGCCTCGCCGTAGTTGCGAACCCGAACGAGTGCGTCATCGAAAACATCAGTGGTCATAAGATTCGCCTGCTGATCTTCAAGAATCTGAACTATAGACAAGAATTCCGGTTCATTCTGCAGCGAGCTCCCGCGGTGGCTTGCGCAGGGTGACGCAAGGCTCACTCTTCATCTTCCAGTTGGCCTTCCACTGCATCCCGGTCATAAAACTGATTTCATCGACACGCAAGCGGCAGGCCTCCTGGATTGCCTCGACATTGAGCAGCTTGCCGAGGTTGTTGTAGTCATTGTTACTGGCAGCGTACAGCGCCACCATTTTGTTGCCATGCCGCAAAGACAAGGAAACTGCCTGCTTCGCACCGTCAATCTCTATCGTCAGCGTTTTCAGTCTGCCACTTTGGGCGAGTTCATCAATGACGCGCCGCAACTCGCTTGCATTATTTGCATCGGCATAATCCGATTCCGCGCCAAAGTTGCGGTTTACCAGTTCGATAAACAGGTCGGCCTCGTTTTCGTTGCTCCAGTGAAGTACAGGCTCGCGTTTGTTGATGTGTCGCAGGTCATAGAGAAACTTCTGCTTTTTCTCAGGCGGAAAGGTATCGATGTGATTGTAAAAATCGAAGCCGAACTCAGCTGGCACCATGAAGTAGCGTAAGTCCGGTTCGGAAAAACTGGCATCGAACTGCGGGTGCTGCGCCAGCAAATCACTGACCCAGCCTTGCTTCAGGTCGAACAACACAGTCGGTTCGGGGAAGTGTTCGAAAAACTCGGGGAAATGCTCGTTTCGCAGCCACAGAACCCGCCCATCGGGATAGCTGCCTGCCATCAACATGTAACGGTTTTCCCTGGTGTCGAAAACGAGCGGAACCATGCCGTCGGGCGGTCCATCGCCGCTGTGATGCACGAGGAAATTCAAGCGATGGTCGTCCTGATGATGAAAAGCGTACATCAGGTCCCAATCATCCCAGGCATCCTGCTTCGGCGAGAGCGAGTCCCAGAGTTTGCGACATTCCTGCAGGTCTGTTTCCGTACGAATCATTCGTACATCACGCAGTGCTGGGACAAGTCGGTGTTGGGTCGTAGGCTCACTCCGCCCAGAATATAACAGCTTGTCGCGTCGGAGTAGTTCGCGAATCGAAAAAATCTATTCCCCGCAGGTGCTGCAGGCACCGCTATTGTGTTTCACTATCGGTGGATAAAACATCACGACAAATTTCCGACGACGCATTGAGGGTTGCCAGCCAGGCGATAAGATTGCGTCGTTCCGTCTGATCCGAAATGCCGGCAAACCCCATCGACGTGCCGGGCAGCATTGTGAGCGGCGATTCGAGAAAACGATCCAGGGTATCGGCGTTCCAGACGATGCGAGCATCACGCATTGCCTGCGAATAATTGTATCCCTGCACAGCAGCGGATTCGCGCCCGAAAAGGCCGCAATGCAGCGGGCCGGTCCGGTTATATTCCGGCGAATGGCAGCCCATGCATTTTGCGTAACTTTCCTCGCCAGCCACGAGATCGGGCTGCGATGTTGCAGCGACTGACAGCGACAGTACAAACAGCACCGTCGCTGTCAGTAACGCAGCAGGCGCATTGTTTGCGTCGGTCATATCGACTTCCCTGGAATCAAGTAATCTTCACTCGCAAGATGCACGAGATCCCAAAAGGTTCCCGAGTCTGTGGCCCGTG
>DDIP01000235.1 GCA_002338605.1 Proteobacteria bacterium UBA1847
GGGTAATCACCTGATCCTGGGCAGCGGTGAAATGAAAACTGGCGGCCATCGTCGTGAATCGATCCTCGCCGATGCCGTCGAGGCTATTCTTGGCGCAGTATTTCTCGATAGTGATTTTGGCAGCTGCCGTACCGTTATCGAGAACCTGTTTGCGAACCGACTGCAAAGCCTGCCCGATATAAAAGAGCTGCGCGATCCCAAGACCCGGCTGCAGGAATGGTTGCAGAGCCGCAAAATGGCCTTGCCTGCCTACGACCTGGTTGCGAGCAGCGGCCAGGATCACAAGCAACAATTTACCGTTTCCTGCACCGTTGCCGAAAGGTCTGTAACAACATCAGGTGAAGCCAGTTCCTTACGAAAAGCCGAGCAAAAGGCAGCTCGAAAAATGATCAGATTGCTTGACGAGAAACCGGAATGACTGCCTCGGACGATTATCGGTGTGGCATGGTTGCCGTCATCGGGCGTCCGAATGTCGGCAAGTCAACCCTGATCAACGCCTTGATGGGCCGCAAGGTCAGTATTGTTACGGCAAAACCACAAACGACCCGCCATCGCATTCTTGCTGTCCACACTGGTGAAAAAGAACAAATTGTGTTTGTCGATACGCCGGGATTGCACCGCAAGGCAGGGCGCGCGATGAATCGTTTGATGAATCGGACGGCGGCCAGCGCGCTGGCGGATGCCGACCTGATTCTTTTTGTCACCGATGCAACGCACTGGACCGAAGAAGATGACGATGTTCTGAAGCGCCTTGCGTCGACTTCGACGCCTGTGATCGCGCTTCTGAACAAAGTTGACAGGATTCATCCGAAAGAGGCTCTGCTGGGGATCATTGCAAATCTGGCCACACGCGGAGATTTTGCCGAGATTGTGCCGGTCTCGGCATTGAAGAACGATAACCTTGAAACGCTGATGGCGATGATTCCGGCCTACCTTCCGGTGTCGCCGCCACTGTTTCCTGAAGAAATGTACACGGATCGCAGCGAAGCGTTCCTTGTCGCGGAAATCATTCGCGAGAAGCTGACGCTGATGTTGCACCAGGAAATGCCCTACGGCCTCACAGTGCAGGTCGAACGCCTGGTACGGGAAGAAAGCGGCATTGCGATCAGCGCCGTCATCTGGGTCGAACGCGACAGCCAGAAGGGTATCGCCGTCGGCAAGAACGGCAGTGTTCTGAAAAAAGTCGGTCGCCAGGCGCGTCTTGAAATCGCTGAACTACTCGGGGCACGAGTACATCTTGAGCTCTGGGTCAAAATGAAAAGCAACTGGGCCGACAGTGAAAAGGATCTGCAGAACCTTGGTTACGAAGCGCCCTAGGTCGAACAACAGCGATGACTTCACAACGACGCGTTCAACAACAGCCCGGCTATATCCTGCACCACAGGCCTTTTCGGGATACAAGCCAGATCCTAGATATCGTGACACGCGATCACGGCAAAGTCGCCGTTGTTGCAAGGGGCAGTCGGGGATCCAAATCGCGACTGGCTGGCGTGTTGCGCCCATTTCTGCCATTGAAGGTGTCCTGGGTATCGAAATCCGATTTAGGGACGCTAACCGGGGCTGAGGCTGCCGGCGTGCCGGCCGGTATGGTGGGTGATGCGATGTTGTCGGCGTATTACCTGAATGAACTGCTGATCAACTTCCTACACCGCTTCGATCCGCAGCCGGAGATCTTCGCACTCTATGAGCGCGTTTTGCACGCACTGGTTGGCAGCCGGGACGTCGCGGCAATCTTAAGGTCGTTCGAACTCGAATTCCTGAGTTTGCTCGGCTATGCCGTCAATCTCGATCATGAGTTCGGTTCTCGAAACAGGCTTGATGCCGATCAGGACTACGAGTATCGAATGGAACAGGGTCCGGTTCCCGTCAACCGCTCGGAGGGTGTGCTGGTCTTCAAGGGCTCCACACTGCGTGCGATTGCAAGTGAGAGCTTCGATGATCCGGTAATTCTTAAAGCGGCGAATCGACTGATGCGGGAGATCATCGCTTTTCACCTGGGCGGAAAGGAGTTGAAGAGCCGCAAGGTGCTGATGGAACTGCATCGCGGTAGAATCGCGCCAGCGAGGTCACGGAATCAGTAAATTGGCAAATTCAGCAGAGATCAAACTGGGTGTAAACATTGACCATATCGCGACTGTGCGACAGGCTCGCGGTACGGATTACCCGGCACCCGCCGACGCTGTTGCGATCGTCGAGAGTGCCGGTGCTGACAGCATCACGGTTCACCTGCGCGAGGATCGGCGTCATATACAGGATGCCGATCTGGACGCGATTAATGCGGTCATGCGGACGCACATGAATCTCGAAATGGCTGTCGTCGACGAAATGATCGATATCGCATGCCGGCTCAAACCATCGGACGTCTGCCTGGTCCCTGAGAAGCGGGAAGAGGTGACAACCGAAGGCGGTCTCGACGTAAAAGGGCAGCTCGGGAAAGTCACCGCCGCCTGCGCGCGATTGACGCAGGCCGGTATCCGCGTGTCCCTGTTCATTGACCCGGATATCGCGCAGCTGGATGCGTCGCTTGCAGCCGGTGCACCGGTTGTCGAGTTGCACACCGGCGCCTATGCCGACGCCGAAGGCGATAAACAGGCAGAGGAGTTAAAACGCATCGTCGACGCTGCGAAGTATGGCCATGAACTCGGCCTGGTTGTGAATGCCGGGCATGGATTGCACTATGACAATGTCGCCTCAGTCGCACGCATTCCCGAGATTGTCGAGCTGAATATCGGCCACTCGATTGTCGCGCGAGCCGTATTCGACGGACTGGCAGTCGCGGTCAGCGAAATGAAACGCTTGATGACCGAAGCGCGGCAGGGATGTTGACACTGTGATATTCGGCGTTGGCACCGATATCGTCGAGATGTCGCGGATAGAAGCGACCTGGAAGCGATTCGGTGAGCATTTCGCCGAACGTATCCTGATGGATGAGGAAATGATGCTCTTCCAGAAGACGAACGACCCGGCACGTTTCCTCGCAATGCGATTTGCCGGCAAGGAGGCGACCGTGAAAGCCATGGGCACCGGATTTGCACATGGTGTCTGGTTGCGCGACGTTGGCATTACCAGCAACAAATGGGGCAGACCGTTGATCATCTGGTCTGAACGTGGGCGCAAGGTCTGCAACGAGTTGGGAATTGGCGCTGGACATGTCAGTCTGACCGACGATGCCGGGCTGGTTATGGCGTTTGCAGTCGTCGAAACAGCCGTCCGCTGACACTCAATCAGGAATTATCGCAATGCATTGCTTTTCATTTGATATTGAGACCGTGCCCGACATCGAATTTGGTCGCCGCTTCTGGGATTTGGAAGGACTGCCCGACGACGAAGTTGCGACTGCGATGATGTTCAAGCGGCAGCAGCAAACCGGCTCCGAGTTTTTGCCGCTGCACCTGCAGCGGATCGTTGCAATCTCGGTCAGTTTCCGCACAGCAGACACTTTCAAGGTCTGGACGCTGGGCGATGAGACGTCCGATGAAGCAGAAATCGTGCAGCGTTTTTTCGATGGCATCGAAAAGTATACGCCGGAGCTGGTTTCATGGAATGGTGGCGGTTTCGACCTGCCGGTACTGCACTACCGCGCGCTGAAGCACAAGGTTCAAGCGCCTCGCTACTGGGAGACGGGTGACAACGATCGCGAATTCAAATGGAATAACTACCTGAGCCGCTTTCACTGGCGGCATGTCGACCTGATGGATGTGCTGGCAGGTTTTCAGCCGCGCGGCAAAGCAAGCCTCGACCAGATGGCTGTGCTGCTGGGGTTCCCGGGTAAACTCGGGATGAGCGGTGACAAGGTTTGGGACACGTATTTGGCGGGTGGCATTCGCGAGATACGGGACTATTGCGAAACGGATGTCCTGAATACGTGGCTGGTCTACCTGCGCTTCGAGTTCATGCGTGGCAATCTGGACGAGGCCGAACTTGAGCGCGAATTTGCGCTGGTCCGAGAAACCCTGGTGTCGATGGACCAGCCTCACCTGAACGAATTTCTCTCAGCCTGGGCTGACTAGGGCTCCATGGCCAGGAAGAAACGCAGAGAGCCGGAGACGGCTACGATTGAGTCGGCGACGCATGATGGACGGGGTATTGCGGCGATCAGTGGCAAGAAGGTATTCGTCGCCGGTGCACTGCCGGGCGAAACCGTCGAATTCATCCGACGCAAATCGCGGCGCAAGTATGACGAAGCGGAGTTATTGCAGGTCATTGATCGCTCGGACGACCGCATCGAGGCGCGGTGCGAAGCCTTCGGTCGGTGCGGTGGTTGCTCGCTGCAGCATGTCGATGCGGATTACCAGCGTGCAATCAAATCACAGACGCTGAAAGATAATCTTGAGCGCATAGGCAAGGTGAAACCGGACACCTGGCTGGAGCCAATGACCGGCCCGATCTGGGGCTATCGTCGCCGTGCGCGGCTCGCCGTCAAGGATGTGCCGGCGAAAGGACGTGTACTGGTTGGTTTTCGCGAAAAACACGCTCCGTTTATTACCGATATGCATCGATGCGAAGTGCTCGCCAAGCCGGTCGACGCAATGATTAGTGATCTGAGCGAACTGGTTGCCAGGCTTTCAATTCGATCGCGGTTGCCACAAATCGAAGTGGCGGTTGCCGAGAACGGTATTGCACTCGTGTTCCGGGTTCTCGACCCGCCCAGCGAGGCTGATCGCGAACACCTGGTCGCGTTTGGCCTCGAACGTGATCTCAGAATATATTTGCAGCCCGGTGGACTCGATTCGCTACAGCTTATTCAGCCGGCGGAGTGCGACGAATCATTGCATTACTCTTTGCCGGAATTTGATGTGCGTATCGATTTCGAGCCCATCGACTTCGTGCAGGTCAATAGCGAAATCAATCGACGCATGGTGCGTTTCGCGGTCGAGCAGCTTGACGCAGGTCCCAATGATCGCGTGCTGGATCTTTTCTGTGGAATCGGTAATTTCTCATTGCCGCTGGCGCGACAGGCCGCGACGGTACTCGGTATCGAAGGCGAAAAGACGCTGGTACAACGTGCTGCAGAGAACGCGCGTCGCAACGGTCTCGACAATGCAGCATTTCGTGTTGCGGACCTCGGCAAGATCGATGGCAGCGAAGCGTGGCTTAAGGCGGGTTGGGACCGGGTGCTGCTTGATCCGGCACGCAGTGGCGCGGCGGAAGTCGTCGCCCGAATGGCCGCAATCAATCCGGCGCGTATCGTCTATGTCTCCTGTCACCCGGGCACGCTCGCGCGTGACGCCGGGATCCTGGTCCATGAGCACCACTATCGACTGGAATCGGCAGGTATCATAGATATGTTCCCGCATACGGCCCATGTAGAATCAATCGCGGTGTTCACGCGCAAGCCAACATCGCCATGAAGGCTCAAACGATGTCATTAGGCCCTGTGATGCTCGATATCGAAGGACTCGCACTGAGTCCGGCTGACCGCGATTTGCTGCGGGAGCCCGCTGTGGGTGGCGTGATACTGTTTGCCAGAAATTTCGAATCGGTCGAACAGGTCACCGACCTCGTATCCGATATTCGCGCCTTGCGAAGCCCGCCGCTGCTGATTGCGGTCGATCATGAAGGCGGGCGCGTGCAGCGTTTCCGCGATGGTTTCACCGTGATGCCAGCCATGCGCGATTTCGGCCGCGAATATGATCGCGACCGTGACGGGGCTCTGGCGATCGCACGCAAGGCAGGCTGGTTGATTGCGTCCGAGTTACGCGCTGCCGGCATCGATCTGAGCTTCGGGCCCTGTGTTGACCTGGACTGGGGTATCAGCGAGATTATCGGCAATCGTTCCTTTCACCGAAAACCGGAGGCTGTCGGCGAATTGGCCGGCGCCTTTTCGCGCGGACTGCGCAGTGCCGGCATGGCCGCCGTTGCCAAGCATTTTCCGGGACATGGTGCGGTGGTTGCAGATTCGCATCTCAGACTGCCGGTGGACCGGCGCGACTACGGACTGATTCTTGACGACATGCGCCCATATGAAAGCATGATTTCGACGGGCGTAGTGGCCGGTGTCATGCTGGCCCACATTGTCTACCAGGCGATCGACAATTTACCTGCAGGTTTTTCCGAGTACTGGATCAAGCGCGAACTTCGATCACGGCTCGGTTTCGGTGGAGCGGTTTTCTGTGATGACCTGAGCATGAAAGCGACGGCAAGTTACGGCAGCATGGCGGACCGGGCACGACTGGCACTGCAGGCGGGTTGCGACATGATCCTGGTCTGCAATGACCGAGACCGGGCGCAGCGAGCGGTGCAGGCCCTCAATGACTACTCGAGTCCGCTGTCACTGGTCAGGCTTGCGCGCCTGCACGGCACGGGCCAGGTGATGCGCGAAACACTGCTGGCCAGCGATGAGTGGCAAGAGGCTAACCGGCTGTTTTCGAAGTGGAGCGAACGGCCGGAGTTACAACTGGATGCCTGAGCTGTCCGCACTGATTATTGGCAGTGGCTTCGAACGTCTTGCACCGGGCGAACCCGGCGATCGGATCGAGAATCGATTTGGCACACCGTCGGCGCCGATCAAGGCGATTGAGATCGCAGGCCAGCGCGTACTGTCACTTGCACGACATGGCGAACCGCACAGTATTCCACCGCACGCGATCAACTACCGTGCCAACCTGCTCGCACTCAAGGAGGCGGGTGCCACCGAAATCATTGCCCTGAATACGGTGGGTGTCATCAGCGCAGTTCGCGAACCCGGGCAAATCGCTGCGCCCAGGCAGATACTCGACTACACCTGGGGTCGGGAGCACACGATTTTCGACGGCAGCGATGGCAAGGTGGAACACATCGAATTCACGGAACCGTTTACCGCCCGACTGCGGCTTGCGCTGCTGGCCGCGGCGTCGCGGGCTGATCTGGACTGCTTCGACGGTGGCGTATACGCAGCGACCCAGGGCCCGCGCCTCGAAACTGCCGCGGAGGTCAACAGGCTCGAACGCGATGGTGCGGATTTCGTCGGTATGACAGGGATGCCCGAGGCGGCGATAGCCCATGAGCTCGGCCTGGACTACGCGTGTCTCGCCCTCATTGTGAATCGCGCGGCGGGACGAAGTGACACACCCATTCATGCCGACGTGGAAGCCAGTTCAGTCTCCGCCCGAACACTGGCAGAATCACTGTTGCGACAGTTTTTCCAGGCCAGCCCGGAACGTGCCAGTGAAAGCAGTTAGTCGAAAGATCCTCGAACAGGTCATCGCCGCGACAACGGAGCCGGTGCTTGTTGTGCGCATCGACCAACCCGATTGGCCGGTCGCGCTGGCGAACCCGGCATTCAGGACGATCAGCAATGACGACGTTATGGGCAAGCCGGTTGCCGATGTCGTTGAGTCCATTGCGGGCCGGGAGCTGGCCCTTGAAGTCAGCGAAACGGTTCGTTCGCAGGAAGAGGCCAGCTTGCCAATCGAATCGAATGGCCGCGAGTTCCTGT
>DDIP01000241.1:0-8563 GCA_002338605.1 Proteobacteria bacterium UBA1847
TTGCACAACGGCAGGCGACAAACCGCCGTGAACAAACGCGGTGCCGTTGATAACAACGATAATGTTTTTTTGCAGTAGCCATTTGCCGTAACGCCCATCGGCTCGAAACGCCCGACGCATTGCGAAATAGCCCGGCGGAAATTCCCTGTCAAAACGCTCGCGTACGACTTCGACGTCGCTGCCGTTGCGCTTGGCAAAAAGCCTGAGCCAGCGCGATCGTTCGGCCGGATCTTCATCATCGGCAAAAGCAGCGTATTCGGCGTCGCTGACGTAGCGTAAATCACCCGTCATCGGCATCGTCTCGTGATTGCCGAACAGGACGTGTACCCGGCCGCCGGCCGTTTCGGCTTCACTCTCCAGTCGCATCAGCAATTCCATCGCTCGACGAGACCCAGGCCCCCGGTCAAGAATATCGCCAACCACAACGAGATGTGCTTTACCGCCGGACCAGTTCAGGTCGTCATCGAGAATCTTTGCTTTTTCCAGTGTTGCCGTCATCGCGTCAAAAGCACCGTGAATATCGGCAATGGCGACAACGCGCTCAACGTTGTCGTAGTGCCACTCGTCAGCCCAGGCAGCAGGCGCGAACGCGAGGAGCGCGACCAGGGCCAGGAGAGGTTTTTCCGGGGTTTGCAAGGGTGGTCACATCCTGTGAATAGTAGGAATAGTCAACGTCGAGTGTAGTGCCTCCGGGCTATTGCAGCAATTTACGCTTTATGTCCTTGTGCTAGACTCGCTGCGATTCCGACGAGCAAAATGGAGCGACTTTGATGCCAGTATTGCATTGGACTCTCGGCGTACTCGCATTGTTCCTGGTGCAGATTTCGGTAGCTGCGACGGACTCGTCGCCTGACCCACTGTTCCAGGGCGACGACATCCTAAGCGTTCGAATCACTGCCCCAATGGCCACGCTGTTATCCGATAGGCCCGACGATGAAGAGCTGCCGGGCAAATTGCACTATGCGGAGGCGGACGGCAGCATTGCCGAGTTCGATATTGAAATACGTACGCGTGGCCGCTACCGCCGCCAGGCCCACGTCTGCTCGTTCCCGCCATTGCGGCTCGATTTCAAAACCTCTGCTGTGAAGAATTCCCTGTTTCACAAGCAGGACAAGTTGAAGCTCGTCACTCACTGCCAGGCATCAAGTCGCTACGAGCAGGCTCTGCTGCGGGAATATCTCGTGTATCGAATGCTGAATGTGCTCACCGAAAAGAGCTACAAAGTCCGCATGATGCTTATCACCTACGTCGATGCTGACGACAAACTTGAGGATGTCACACAGCATGGTTTTGTTATCGAACGCGACGATCGATTTGCGAAGCGTATCGGCACACAGATCCTGGAAATTCCCAAAACCTCGGTAAAATCCATCGATCCGCAGCACATGAATTTGGGCTCGGTTTTCCAGTTCATGATCGGCAATACTGATTTTTCTCCGATTCGTGCCGCGCCCGGTGAGTCCTGTTGTCACAACTACGAGCTTTATGGCAATGAAGGAGAATCGATCCTTGCCGTCCCCTATGACTTCGACCAGTCAGGCTTTGTCGACGCGCCACATGCAACCCCGAATGACCGATTCAAGCTGAGCTCAGTGCGTGAGCGTCTTTACCGTGGCCGCTGTGCCAACAATGAACACTTGCCAGCGACAATCGCGCATTTCATTGACCGCCGTGACGAGGTGACCGCAGTACTCAACAGCCTGCCGCCGGTATCGAAATCGTCTCTGACGATGATGTCCAAGTATGTCGACCGGTTTTATTCCGTAATTACGTCGGAACGCAGAATCAACAAGGAATTGACTAAAGCGTGTATTTAGGCGCGGTGTCGACCAGCGAAGTCTGCAACCAGTCCACCAGGATTTTCGTTGTGCGCGGGTGAATGAAATAGCCGATGGAACTGTGTGGATTGGATCGCCCATAACGAACCGCAAGGTTGAAAATCCGGTAGTCGTGTACCGCACTGACGACGCGCTGTTGCATCATTTTCTTGAAGTCATCCGCCAGCGTATTGTCGTGACAGGTGTAGTCGTCTTCGGCCGACAGGTTGTGCCAGGCGATGACATTCAACGGAAACCGGGCGACTGACTTCTCTTTCGCACCCAGTAGTCGCTTTTGAATGTGCGCATCTCCAAGTGGTGCCCCAAGAGTAATCCAGAGTTCGATTTTCTTATCGCCGTACCGTTTTTTATAATCCGGGTCATGGGACAGCTGCCAGAGCACATCGTAGGCAACGACGCTGCCCGTACCGTGTGACATGAGGACCACGCGATCACCACGATCCAGCAATTTGCACAATCGCTCCCTAAGACGCTCGCGAACGCGCATCGCGAAGTCGGCTTTCGCATCGAAGTAGCGCGCGAAATCCCTGGAGACGCATCGAATCATCGGTACACACAGGCCGAGCGCACCCAGTATCGGTGCCATGATGTTGACGATCGCCTCGGGTACGGCGGACTTGCCGGGAAGCTGGTCATACTGCCGGATACCGAATTTCTTGCGCACGTTGATCTCTCGCAGGGCCGCCAGTGCGATGCGACGATCACCAATGTCGAGACTTGCGTCGTAGGACTTGCCGCGGGCCCGCAGGATCTCCGCAGTCAAATCCCCGTACCACGCCACTTCTTTGTTCATGACGTCAAACGCATCGACGCAGTCGGGAAAATCCCGCTCGATTCCGGCGCGAATCGCGGCCAGAGACAAATCCATATAAAACTCTTCGGCCGGTTTGAAGTCACGACCGTGAACGAGGAGCAGGCTTCGATCGCTGCTACCGCATAGTTCGCTGAGACTCATCGCCGACGCCGTCAATCTGTTGCCTGACTAATACTCATCTTCGCCACCGTCACGTCGGGTCAGCATCGTCAGGAATGGCCCGGCGAGTGTCTTGCCATACTCGAGCTTCCAGATGATCAGCGTTGCGAGTGTGAAAGACAGGGAGATTACGTACGAAATCCCCAGCGCCCCGATACCCGCACCCAGCCCGATAGCAATTGCGACAAAGATATACATCGCGTCCGATGGCTGATCGAGCGAAAAACGAAACCGAACTGCGGCGACGACACCGGCAAGGCTGAAGGCGAGCGCGATACTGTTCAGGACGATCATCGCGATGCCCGTCACGAGAATGGGCAAAATCAGGATGGTCTGCAGGAACGACTGGTCAATGCGGCGTGCGCGACTCGTGATGAAGTACACCCACGATATGGGAATCGCCAGCAGAATCGCACCGAAGCTCGCGATACCGAGTCGAATCGCAGCTGCACCGGTCAGAAGATTGCGTTCCACGCTCGTGTAGACCGGCTCGAATGTATCGATGTTCGCGCCGGGCAGATCATCGATACCGCCGATCGGCAGGTATTCAGAAAGGGCTGGAAAACGATCGACCAGGAGAATTGCAGCGCCCGCCCAGAATCCGTAGTACATCAGGATCAGCGTAAGCGGTATCAGCAAACTTGCGGAACGTCTCATGGGTCGAATTCGGGCTTCGAGATGTAGGCACGATACAGCCATGTCACTGATTTCGCCAGAGTATTAGTGCAGCAGAATGGCGGCGTCGATGATAGTCTAGGCGCCGTTTCCGGCCACCAACAAGATTCATGACACATTCAGTTCAGCTTCTCGGTATATCCAATGCAATCGTTGACGTGCTCGTACACGTTGACCAGGCGTTTCTCGACACGATCGGCGCACCGCCCGGATCGATGACGCTGATCGACGAAAAACAGGCGCGTGATATCTATTCGAAAATGGGGCCCGCGACTGAGATGTCGGGTGGGTCCGTCGCAAATACTGTCGCCGGCTTTGCCAATCTGGGTGGCAGCGCCGCCTACATTGGCAAGGTCCGCAACGACCAGCTTGGCGATATTTTCAATCATGACATGAACTCGCTCGGCGTGAATATCCGACTGCCGGCGGCCACCAGTGGTCCGCCGACAGCGCGCAGCCACATCCTGATTACCGAGGACGGGCAGCGCACCATGCAAACCTACCTCGGTGCCTGTCTCGAACTGGCACTCGCCGATATCACCGAAGCTACAGTCGGCAACCCGCAGCTCATTCTGCTGGAGGGCTATGTCTGGGACATCGCGGAGGGGCCTGCCCTGGCCAGGAAAGCGGCTGAAATTGCACGCGGCAACGGCACATCGGTGTCGCTGTCCTTGTCCGATTCTTTTTGTGTGCAACGACATCGCGATTCGTTTGAGGATTTTGTTCGCAACGATGTCGATATTGTCGTTGCCGATGAAGACGAGATTCACGCGTTGCTCGATACGGACAATATCGACGATGCGATTGCCAAATGCCGGAGTTACGGCAAGGTATTCGCGATAACCCGCTCCGAAAAGGGGTCCGTCATTGTCGAGGGCGATACTTGTGTCGAACAGGCCGCAACGCCAGTTGCCAAAGTCGTCGACTCGACCGGGGCCGGCGATGCCTACTCAGCCGGCTTTCTTTTCGGTTGGGTAAACGGCAAGACATTTTCCGAGTGCGCGCAGTACGGCACTTTTTGCGCCACGAAAGTAATCCAGCAGCTGGGCGCCCGAATCGAGAAAGGGCTTCTGCTGAGTGGGTCCAACTAGGACTTCATTGCGTAAAGACCAAGGGCCAGTCGATCGGATCGAGACAACGGTCGTCTCGCCAGAAAGGCCGCCGCGAAAACAGCGACAAACCAGAAAACCAGGTCGACAAGCGAAACGACGGAAATAAGGTGCCCGGATAGTGTCGAAAAGTCGGCACCATGGAGCGCGTCCATTGGCGAGTCGGTAAGAATCTTCATCGGATTCAGTACGATCCGAAACACGTTGCCGAGGATGCAGCCAGCGATCGTGTAGACGGACGCCGCCACCGCAAATCTCAAGTCGATTCCACGGCCGAGATATTGCATTGGTAACGCAACGATGACTCCAACCCCGGCCGCGGCAAAACCGTAGGAAAAATCCCATCGACTCACAATGATTGAGTAAAGGATGGCGGCGAAGAATGTCGCTATTGCGCCGACTATAATAGCCGCGGCGAAGTTCTGCTCAGAAAGCAGCTTTTCGGCCAACGCGTAGCTTTGCAGTTTATCGTGGTGTTTCATTGTCTATTTCCGTCGACGACCATGCTGACTGCAGCATTACGTCCGGATCCACTTCGGTGCTTGTACAAGCCGAGAATAGCATGGACGAAATCATGGCCCGGCAGCGTCACGGCGCAGCCAATCAGCATTAGCCCAACGGCCAGCCAGGGAATTGAGATCGCATACCACAGCGATCTTTTTCGCTCCAAGCGCAGCAATCGACAACGCGCCCACGACGATCGGCGTTTTGGAACTCCTGTACTTCAGCAGAAGTCCGGACTTCGTGAGCCTCGAGAGGCGAATGTAGCGCTCATCGTCGGAGTCCAATTGGACGGTCTCCTTATGATCCGTCGTCCGCAAATATGGCGCGCACCCGGTCCTCCGGCATCTCCGCAACTTTCAGCCCTGATGCACCAACAACAGTTGTCGCTCCGACCATCGCATTGACAATCGCTTCTTCCGTTGCCTGAACCGTCGCTTCGAAGACCGTTCGCAGAGCGTAGTTTGGGTAGAGCTCTACGTCTGACAAATTGGATTCATCGATGCGACCGCTGTTGGCCACCGAGAATGCCACGAAAATATCACCCGAGCCGTCAGAGCTGATTGCGCCGAGCCTGCCGAGCGCGAGAGACGGTCGTTTTGCAACACGCCGGAGCTGGTGCGGAAGAAGCGGCGCATCCGTTGCCACAACGACAATAATGGAACCATCGCGTGTCCGCGATGAAATTGCGCTGACACGAGTCTCGTCGCAATACGGGTACCAGTCGACATGGCGATCGATCGACGTGTCCGTGAAACAGTGTTCGCCAACCGGCAACAGTGCACTGACTTGCCGGCCCCCAAGGCGCAGATCTTTGCCACCCCAATTGTAGTTGCATTGAACCAGTACGCCGACGGTGTAGTTTTCACTACCCACCTCGATACGACGCGAAGCAGTCCCAATCCCACCCTTGAATCCGTTGCAAACCATGCCGGTACCGCCACCAACAGCACCTTCTGCAACCTGTCCGGCGGCGGCATTTTGCATCGCGTCGAAAGCATGCTCCTGCGTTACGTGAAAGCCATTGATATCGTTGAGCGCGCCATCGTAAGTCTCCGCAACAACCGGGGCATGCCAGTCTGCCGTCCAACCCTTTTGCACCATCCAGGCCACGGCCGCATCGCGAACCACTCCAACACTGTGGGTGTTCGTGATCGCGATCGGACCATCGATCAGCCCGCGCTCCTCCAGCCAGGTTGTCCCTGTCATCTCGCCGGATGCGTTGAGTGTGAACCAGCCAGCAAAAACAGCTTCGGTTGAATCCTTGCCGCGTGGATGCAGGACCGTGACACCCGTTCGTTTGGGTCCCTTGCCGACCTGCAGCGCACCGTTCCCTTCGAACAGCGTGGTATGACCAACTTCAATTCCCGCGACATCGGTTATTGCATTGAGCGGGCCCGGAACTCCTTCAAACGGAATTCCGAGGTCCCTGGCCCGATCAGGCTCTTCGGCAGCGACCGGCGGTACGAATAAACCTGGCGCCAAAGCGAAGATTGCGACGGCAAGTACGGTTGGTAGATTCATGGGGTTTCCGTGAGGATTTTCACTTGAATTTTGAATCTGACGACAGGTTGTGATCGCCTAAATCCGGAACGTCTCGGGTTTGCTGAAATCGCACGCCTTTGCGGATTGATCTTCTTTGCCGTCAGAACTCGCGCTTAGAGACTCCCGACAAATCGCTTCAATTGTGCGCCTTTGATGAGCAGAGAAGGAAATACTGACAAGTCCTGATTCAAGACGCGCGACCTGGTATGTCGCTTCGAAAGTAATTCCACCGTGCGAAAGATCGAAATCCTGCTGAAAAACGAACCCAGGCCCGATCGACCCGGCCGCCGAAGCGATTTCCTCGCTCCTTAGCATTATTCCCAACTTCGCTTCAATGTCCGCCAGCACCGAGCCTACGGAGCCCGAATCGAGTTCTATTGTCGTTTCGTAGTCGGCCAGCTCCGCGAACAAAGGTTCCCACGTCAAAGCCAGAAGAATTATTCCGCAAATCCTCATCGCAACTTCCTCGGTATACCTACAAATGGTGGCGGCATTCGAACGGCTGCAACGGCTGATAACTTCAATGGGCCGATGCGACATCCGGACTCTACCACTGGACAAAGAGGCGATGCGGATGAAGCGCCGATGCTTACGTACCGATTGGATGCCAGGTCGTTTTGACTTCCTGTGTGTCCCGAATCAGGTACGGATTTTCCGCATCCTTGTTCCAATCGACGCGGTTGCGGTCGATAACCCGTTTGATGTTGTCGGCGGCCAGTTCCTGCACCGTCTTTGCCGTTGATTTGCCGCCATCACAATAAATCACGGCGTTCACATCCATGTGTGACGCGAACTGTGACGTCAGCTCGGACCGCAGTCCTGTCAGGATATTCACAACACCACCCGGAACATCAGATGCATGCAGTACTTCGGCAAAACTGATGGCACACAGCGGTTTGCTCTCCGATGCCAGCACAACACAGGTATTGCCGCCCGTGATCGCCGGCGCGATGTTCGAGATCAGACCCAGCAGGCTGCTGTCATCCGGTGCCAGCAGTGCGACGACACCCGTGGGTTCCAGCACCGAGAAGTTGAAATGTGATGACGCAACCGGGTTCACGGCGCTGAAGATCTGCTGGTACTTGTCCGCCCAGCCCGCAAAGTAGACCAGCCGGTCGATCGACTGGTCGATTTCCTTTTCGGCTGCTCGCGCGGTCGACCCCTGCAATTTGAGTTCAGCCACAAACTGTTCGCGGCGACCTTCGAGCATCTCGCCGATTCGATACAGGATCTGTCCGCGCAGGTAGGCACTTGCCTTCGCCCAACCCGGCTGGGCATTGCGTGCTGCAACCACAGCATTGCGAAAATCCTTGCGACTGCCGCGGCACATATTGGCAATGACCTTGCCCTTGCTGTCTTCCAGCGTGAAATAGCGACCGGACTCCGTACGCGGGAATTTGCCGTCGATGTATATCTTGTAGGTTTTTGCGACTGCGATGCGCTCGTCTTGTCTGGCCATGTTCATACTCCCAGCTTCACGTAGGCATCGAGGCCGTGCAGGCCACCTTCGCGGCCAACACCGCTTTCCTTGTAGCCGCCAAACGGTGATGTCGGATCGAACTTGTTAAACGTATTGGCCCAGACGACACCCGCCCGTACGTCCTGCGTCATCTTGAAAATCTTCGAACCCTTGTCGGTCCAGACGCCGCCGGACAATCCGTAGGGCGTGTTGTTGGCTTTCACCAGGGCTTCGTCTTCGCGACGGAATGTCTGGATGGCAAGTACAGGGCCGAAAATCTCTTCCTGTACCACGCGATTCGACTGCGACACGCCGGTGAAGATTGTCGGGCGACACCAGTACCCTTTTTTTGGCACAGGTGAGGAGCTCTGGTGCATTTCGGCACCTTCGGATTTGCCGATTTTCAGGTAGGACTGGATTTTCTCCAGCTGCATCGGCGAGTTGATCGCGCCGATGTCGGTGT
>DDIP01000241.1:8669-9200 GCA_002338605.1 Proteobacteria bacterium UBA1847
CGATGTCGGTGTTCTTGTCCAGTGGGTCGCCGACGATCAGGGTCTCCATTCGGTCTTTAAGTTTCGCGATCACTTCGTCCGCAATGGACTCCTGCACCAGCAGTCGTGAGCCTGCACAGCAAACGTGGCCCTGGTTGAAGAAGATGCCATTGACGATGCCTTCGACGGCCTGGTCGATCGCGGCATCGGCAAAAATGATATTGGCCGCTTTGCCGCCGAGTTCCAGCGTGTACTTTTTACTGGTACCTGCAAGCGCCTTCTGGATGATGCGACCGACGTTCGTCGAGCCGGTAAACGCAACCTTATCGACGTCCGGGTGTTGCACGACGGCCGCGCCTGCGGCACCCGCACCGGTAACGATGTTCACAACACCGGGCGGCAGTCCTGCGTCGGCGATAACTTCAGCCAGTTTCAGCGCCGTGAGCGGCGTCGTTTCGGCAGGCTTGAGTACCACCGTATTGCCGCAGGCAATTGCCGGCGCGATTTTCCAGGATGCCATCAGCAGCGGGAAATTCCACGGAATGACCTGCC
>DDIP01000443.1:0-4311 GCA_002338605.1 Proteobacteria bacterium UBA1847
GACGCCATCGGCAAACAGCAGCCAATAGGCAGCAATTGCAAACAGGAAATTGAATGCGGGGCCCGCCAGCAATACCGCAATTCGTGCGGGGATCGGCCGATGATCGAAAGCACGTCCCTCATCTTCCGGGGCAACACTGCCTTCGCGACTGTCCAGAAACCTCACGTAGCCGCCCAGCGGAATTGCCGAAACGCAATACTCGGTGCGATCCTTGCCGCCCACACGCATCAGAATCGGCTTACCGAAGCCGATCGAGAAACGCAGCACTTTCATACCGGCCCATCGGCCGACAATGTAATGCCCGTATTCGTGTACCGCGACCAGGATACTGATCAGTACAACGAAAGCAGTGATATCGGTAAGAATCTCAGTCATGACAGGCCATCGCTTCTAGTGGACTGACAGCAGGAGCCGCAGTTCCCGCAGTGTTGCACACGAGGCTATAGGACCGGCAATGAATGCAAGCTGAACGCCGCATTACACCAGGCCCAGCCAGTTCACGCCCAATGCAAATAATGGCGACGCCGCCGCAACACTATCAACACGATCAAGAACACCGCCGTGCCCTGGAAAAAGTTTTCCGCTGTCTTTGACGCCGGCGGTTCGCTTGAACATGCTGACTGTCAGGTCGCCGACAACCGACAGTGCAGCGACCGCCAGGCAAAACGGCACCAGCACAGCGAGCGGCAAGTCGTTAATCCGGCCCCAGGCGACGGACAGTACGGCAACCAGCAGGAGGCCACCGAATACGCCTTCCCACGTCTTGCCCGGGCTGATACTCGGCGCCAGTTTGACTCGCCCGAATTGCTTGCCGGCAAAATAGGCACCCATGTCAGCCGCCCAGACGATCAGCAATGCGAATAGCAGCAACTGAGCGTCAAGTCGGTACAGAACCAGCAACGCAACAAACAAAGGAATCAGAACCAATAACCCGCAAATCCAGCGAACTGCAATCGGGATCGGTGTCGGAAAAAAGAACGTCCAGACAAATGCGATAAACCACCAGACGCAGGCTATTTGCAGTATCAAAGCGGTCTCATTTGACAATGCAAACACGAGCAGAGCCAAAAGGGCCGAAACCAGGACGACATACAGCAGGCGGAACGATGTGCTCTTTAGTTCCAGAAACCCTGACCACTCCCAGGCACCGGCCAGTATCAACAATCCAATGACAATCTGGACAGCATCCGGCGGCAGCACGAACAACACCACACCGAGAACCAGGAGCGATATCACCGCAGTAATTATTCGTGTCCTCAGCATCCTACCGCCTCAACCTGATCGCCCGTATGTCCGAAGCGACGTTGCTTGCTGGCGTAGAAGGACAACGCCAGATCAAATGCTTCCCGATCAAACTCCGGCCACAAGACATCGCTAAACCAGAGCTCTGCATAGGCAAGATTCCACAGCAAGAAATTACTGATGCGCTGCTCACCGCCGGTTCTGATCAGAAGGTCGGGATCCGGCGTTTCTGACAATGCCAGTTCGGCGGCAAATTCACGATCACCGATATCATCAACTGCCATCTCACCCTCAGCAACACGGCGTGCCAGCGCGCGTGTCGCCTGGACAATGTCCCAACGACCGCCATAGGCAATCGCAACGGTCAGTCTCAAACCGCTGTTACCTGCCGTTTTCGCCTCAGCCTTCGCGATCTTGTTCCGCAAACCAGGATTCAGTTCATCCAGTGCGCCGACAAACTTCAGTCGTACATTATTACGATGCAGCTCCGCCACTTCTCGTCGCAGTGCTTCGACAAACAAATTCATTAATGCGCTGACCTCTTCTTCAGGTCGGGCCCAGTTTTCGCTGCTAAAGGCGAACAGCGTCAGGTATTCGACGCCGCGCTCGGCGGCCATCTCGACCGACATGCGAACCGATTTGACGCCCGCACGATGTCCTGCATGTCGTGCCTTGTTCTTGGCTTTGGCCCAGCGTCCGTTGCCATCCATGATGATCGCAACGTGCCGCGGCACATTGTCAGTCCTCAACGCTTTGCTCGACGGTTCTGACACGTTACAAAAGCCCTATATAAGGAGTGACTCCCTATATCTCCATTAATTCGGATTCTTTTTCAGCCAGCAGCGCATCCACCTGGCCCACGTATTTGTCGGTAATGACCTGGACTTCGCCTTCGGCACGGCGTTCGTCGTCCTCGCCGATCATCTTTTCCTTCAGCAGGTCCTTGACGTCATTCAGTGCGTCGCGCCGTATATTACGAATCGCGACGCGCCCTCCTTCCGCCTCGTTGCGCACCACGCGGATCATGTCCTTGCGACGCTCCTCGGTCAGCGCCGGCAACGGGACGCGAATGACGGTTCCCGCGGTTGCAGGATTGAGCCCGAGATCCGAATTCATGATGGCCTTTTCGATCGGCTGCACCATGTCCTTTTCCCACGGTGTAACGACCAGCGTTCTGGAATCTTCCACACCGACATTGGACACCTGGTTCAGCGGTGTCTGGCTGCCGTAGTATTCCACGGTAATGTGGTCCAGCAAGCTCGTGTGCGCGCGGCCGGTGCGAATTTTCGTCAGCTCTTGCTTTAAAGCGGCAACGCTTTTCGCCATGCGATCGGCGGCATCTTTTTTGATTTCATTCAACACGATAGTGCCCTCTTTTGTCTCTTGCTCAGGCCGTTACGACCGTTCCGATTTCGTCCCCCGACATCGCCTTTACCAGGGCGTTCTTTTGAGTCAGATCGAACACGCGCAGCGGCAGGTGATTGTCCCGGCACATGACGATTGCAGTCGCGTCCATGACATTCAGCTTGTCTGCCAGCACCCGGTCATACGACACGGTCTCGTAGCGCTTGGCACCGGGATTCTTCATCGGGTCGGAGTCATAAACGCCGTCGACCTTGGTCGCCTTTAACAGCACGTCAGCGCCGATTTCGATCGCGCGCAGGCTCGCTGCGGTGTCCGTCGTAAAAAACGGGTTGCCGGTGCCGGCCGCAAGGATCACAACGCGGCCTTTCTCCAGGTGGCGAACGGCGCGACGGCGAATATAGTCTTCACAGACCTGGTTGATTTTCAATGCCGACATGACACGCGCAAATACGTTGAGCGACTCCAGTGCGTCCTGGATTGCCAGCGCATTCATAACCGTGGCGAGCATGCCCATGTAGTCACCGGTCACCCGATCCATGCCGGAACGGGCCAGCCCTTCACCTCGGAAAATATTGCCACCGCCGACAACGATCGCGATTTCGACTCCAGCATTGCGTGCCGTCGCGATCTCACCGGCGATTCGTTGAATGACGCGTGGCTCGATGCCGTAGTCCAGATCTCCCATCAGCGCTTCACCGCTGAGTTTCAGCAATACACGACGATACCGGCCTTGCGTGTCACTCATAGAACGTCCTTATATCCACGGCTCTGGTGGGATTTCTCACTAATATCAGGAACTGGCGCTTTTGACCTGGGCCATTACCTCTTCGACGAAATTGTCTTCCTTCTTCTCGATGCCTTCGCCGACCTCGAAGCGAACAAACGACCTGACGCTGGCTTTGTTGCTCTTCAGCAATTTGCCCACGGTTATCTTGTCATCTTTGACAAACGGCTGACCGATCAACGTTATCTCTTTCAGGTACTTGGCAATGCGGCCCGTGATCATCTTTTCGATGATGTCGGCCGGTTTGCCGGACTCTGCTGCCTGTTCGGAGAAAATGCGTTTTTCACGATCGAGATCCTCCTGTGACACGCCGGATTCGTCGATACAGGCCGGGTTTATTGCCGCAACATGCATTGCAATGTCACGAGCCAGCTCTTCATCGCCACCCTCGAGGGCCACGACTGAGCCGATTCGTGCACCGTGCGTGTAGAAACCAATTGGGCCGGCGTTCTCAATGATCGCAACACGACGTACCGAGATATTCTCGCCAACCTTGCTGACGAGTTCTGTACGCGCCTGCTCCACCGTCCGGCCATCGCCGATATCGGTCTTTGCAAGTTCCGAAACATCCGTAATGCCGTTCTTAAGGGCGGCGGCCGCTACAGCTTCCGCGAAACTGACGAAATTGTCGTCTTTTGCCACGAAATCCGTTTCTGAATTCACTTCCGCGATGACGGCATTTGAACCCTCGCGACTGACAACGACCCGTCCGTCGGCAGCGACGCGACCTGCCTTCTTGTCGGCTTTCGCCTGGCCCGAGGTACGCAACGCTTCCGCGGCTGCGTCGAGGTCACCCGACGTTTCCACCAGCGCTTTCTTGCACTCCATCATGCCGGCACCGGTGCGCTCCCGAAGCTCCTTGACCATGGCTGCTGTAATTGACATGACTTAGTCCTCCGCTTTATCGGCTTCGGCGGCCG
>DDIP01000443.1:4404-4683 GCA_002338605.1 Proteobacteria bacterium UBA1847
TTATCGGCTTCGGCGGCCGCTTTGGCCGGAGCCTTCTTCGCAACTTTCGTGGCTGTCTTCTTGGCTGTCTTCTTGGCCGCCTTTTTCGCGACTTTTTTCTCAGCCGCGGGCTCGGCGAAAGCTTTTGCCTCTACCTTCTCGTCTTTTGCAGGTTCCGCGTCGGCCGCTTTTGAAGCTGCCGGCGCCTTGTCGTCGCTGTCATCCTTGACGACGGCTTTTTTTGTCGGCGCCTTCTTGACCGTTGCCTTTTTCTTGGCCGATTTCTTCGCCGGTCGGGGT
>DDIP01000443.1:4774-5265 GCA_002338605.1 Proteobacteria bacterium UBA1847
AGCCGATTTCTTCGCCGGTCGCTTCTTCGCACGCGTCTTCTTGACGTTGCCTTCTTCGTCCAGCTCGACGAAATCATCGTCGCCGAGTGCCACTTCCGGCAGCGACGCCTTGCCATCGAGCACCGCATCGGCAACCAGTGCTGCGTACAATTCAATCGCACGCATGGCATCGTCGTTGCCCGGAATCACGTAATCCACACCCTCGGGAGAACAATTGGTGTCGACGACGGCGACAACAGGAATGCCCAGTTTGTTGGCTTCACGCAAGGCGATATCTTCGTGATCGACATCAACGACAAACAACACATCCGGAACGTTGCGCATTTCCTTGATGCCACCGAGGCTCCGCTCAAGCTTTTCCTGCTCGCGGCTCAAGCCCAGGACTTCTTTCTTGGTAAGCCCTTCAAAAGCACCGTCATCGGCCATCTGTTCCAGCGTCGTAAGACGTTTAACCGACTGGCGAATGGTCTTGTAGTTGGTCAGCATGCCGC
>DDIP01000443.1:5364-5814 GCA_002338605.1 Proteobacteria bacterium UBA1847
TGTAGTTGGTCAGCATGCCGCCGAGCCAGCGCTGGCTGACGAATGGCATGCCACAGCGCCTGGCGTGCGTCTGCACTGCCTCGCGCGCTGCGCGCTTGGTACCGACGAACAGAACCTTCCCGCCATCGGCGACCGTACCTTTAATAAAGGCACAGGCTTCGCGCGCAAGCGGCAAGCGCTTTTCAAGGTTAATAATGTGGATTTTGTTACGTTCGCCAAAGATGTAGGGTGACATCTTCGGGTTCCAGTAACGGGTCTGATGACCAAAATGCACGCCAGCCTCTAGCATCTGGCGCATGGTTACGTCTGCCATATTGATTTCTCCGGGTTAGGCCTCCGCATACCCCATCTCACAACCCCTTTTTACGCGGGGCACCCAGTGACATGTGTCGGTATACGTGTGAAGTATTAGCTCCCAGTTGTAACTGGGGCGCGCGCTTTATACCATAG
>DDIP01000417.1 GCA_002338605.1 Proteobacteria bacterium UBA1847
CGCATATCGACCACGGCAAGTCGACGCTGGCCGACCGCTTTATCCATCATTGCGGTGGCCTGACGGACCGCGAAATGGCGGAGCAGGTGCTCGATTCGATGGACATTGAGCGCGAACGCGGGATCACAATCAAGGCTCAGAGCGTGTCGCTCAATTACACCAGCAATTCGGGCCAGGTGTATCAGCTGAATTTTATCGACACGCCCGGGCACGTTGATTTTTCGTACGAGGTGTCGCGATCGCTGGCGGCCTGTGAAGGCGCCTTGCTGGTGGTTGACGCAGCACAAGGCGTCGAAGCGCAGAGTGTCGCCAACTGCATCACCGCCATTGACCAGGGCCTGGAAGTGTTGCCGGTTCTTAACAAAATCGATCTGCCGGCGGCAGACCCGGCGAAAGTCGTTGCCGAAATCGAAGACATCATCGGCATCGACGCACACAACGCCATCCACGTCAGCGCAAAAACTGGCCACGGGGTTCCCGAGCTCCTGGAGCAGCTGGTTGAAGTGATTCCGCCGCCGAAAGGGGACCCCGAAGGCGAATTGCAGGCGCTGATCATCGATTCCTGGTTTGACAACTATGTCGGCGTCGTGTCGCTGGTGCGCGTTGTGAATGGCCGGTTACCGAAGCGCAGCAAGCTAACCGTGATGTCGACTGGCATTAGCTACAACGCTGACCGAGTCGGTGTCTTTACACCGAAGATGTCGGATCGAGACGCACTGAATACCGGCGAAGTCGGTTACGTTATCGCCGGGATCAAGGACATCTTTGGTGCGCCGGTCGGTGATACGCTTACAGCCACTCATCGCCCATGTGCGAAGCCGTTGCCGGGATTCAAGCAGGTACAACCACGGGTCTTTGCCGGTCTGTTTCCGATCAGCTCGGATGACTACGAGGGATTTCGCGAGGCGCTGCAAAAATTGAGACTCAATGATGCCGCGCTGCATTTTGAACCGGAATCATCTGCTGCGCTCGGCTTCGGTTTTCGCTGCGGATTCCTCGGCATGCTTCACATGGAGATTGTCCAGGAACGAATAGAACGCGAATACGACATTGACCTCATCACGACGGCCCCAACCGTGATATTCGAGGTCCTGACCACCTCCGGCGAGATTTTGCACGTCGATAATCCGTCGAAGTTGCCGACTCCCAATGACATTGCTGAATTGCGCGAACCTATTATTTCGGCCAATGTGCTGGTGCCGGAAAAATACGTCGGTGCGGTCATCAAGTTGTGCATTGACAAGCGCGGTGTGCAAAAGCAGATGCGCTATCTCGGTGGCCAGGTATCGTTGGTTTATGAAATACCGCTGGCAGAAGTCGTGCTGGATTTTTTCGATCGCCTGAAGTCGGTCAGCCGGGGGTTCGCATCGTTCGATTATCATTTCGTTCGCTTCCAGGAAGCCCAGCTTGTTCGGCTTGACGTGCTGATCAACAAAGATCGTGTTGACGAATTATCCATCATCGTGCACCGCGAGAACGTCAAGGCTCGAGGTCGCGATCTGGTTGAGAAAATGCGCGAGCTTATTCCCCGCCAAATGTTCGATGTTGCAATCCAGGCGGCTATTGGCAGCCAGATAATCGCGCGCAGTAACGTGAAGGCACTACGCAAAAATGTGACGGCGAAGTGTTATGGTGGCGATGTTTCGCGGAAGCGAAAATTGCTGGAGAAGCAGAAAGCCGGCAAGAAACGCATGAAGCAGGTGGGATCGGTGGAAATTCCGCAGGAAGCCTTTCTTGCTGTTCTTCGAGTTGACAAGTGAGGACCCGTATTGAGCATTAATCTCGCATTGGTTCTGACGCTGCTGACTGCCATCGCGGCGGTGATCGTGGCGTTGGACAAACTGGTCTGGAAAACGGCTGAGCAGGATAGTCGCAAGCCACCCGGCGCCATTACGACGCTGGTGGAATACTCGCGGTCGTTTCTGCCGGTATTGGTATTCGTGCTGGTAATTCGCTCGTTTATTTTCGAACCGTTCCGGATACCTTCGGGCTCGATGAAGCCAACGCTGCTCGTCGGTGACTTCATATTTGTCAAAAAATTCAGCTACGGGCTGCGCCTGCCAGTGACCGAAAGCAAAATAATCGAAACGGGCGAGCCTGAACGCGGTGACGTGGTGGTGTTTCGGTTACCGTCCGATCCCAGTGTCAACTACATCAAGCGGGTGATCGGACTGCCCGGCGATGAGATTCGCCTGGAGCGACAACGACTGACGATCAACGGTGTGACGATGGACCTCCGCTCCAATGGCGAGACGTTTGAGGGCGCACCGATTTACACTGAAGATCTCGACGGGCGCACTCACAAGACTCTGATTTACAATCCCGGACATTCCAAACGTGATGGCGTCTACGTCGTTCCCGAAGGCCAGTATTTTGTCATGGGTGACAACCGTGACAACAGTACGGACAGTCGCTTCATTGGCGCGATCCCCGAACAATTCCTCGTGGGTGAGGCCGTCCGTGTGTGGATGCACTTTAGGCCCTGGGAAATGCCGGAATGGGGCCGAATTGGTACAAAAATCGAATAATGTGGTGCCAGTCACTGATTTGACCGTTAAGATCGCGATACGCTGGCGCTTTATTTAGTCAAATACAAACGTATCCCGGAGATCGGTATGGTCGCGAATCCCCTGAAACCACGGAATTTTGCTCGACGCCAGGCAGGCATGACGACGATCGGCATGATTATCCTGGTTTCGTTCATCGGGCTTTTTGCCTTTGCCGGTATCCGGCTCACGCCGATCTACCTGAATTATATGAAAGTGACCGGTGTTGTGGCGGGTGTCCATGATGAATTCGACGGTACAAATGCGACCAGCATCGAGATACGGAAATCGATCGCCCGGCGTTTCGATATAGAAAGTGTTGGCGAGATTGATGCGAAGGACGTTAAAGTGAAGAAAGTCGACGGTGGCTTTGAGGTTGCCGCGACGTACTCTCACAAGGCACCGTTTATCGCCAATGTTTCTTTCGTTGTCGATTTTGACAAGCGGGTTATAGTGCGCCGATAAATTGCCTTGAGTGGCCCAGGCAAATAGCGAGCGAATCCATTGAAAAAAGCCGAGCGCTGGCTCGAGAAGACGCTGCACTATCGTTTTCAGGACCCTGAGCTGTTCAGGCAGGCTCTGAGTCATCGCAGCGCAACATCCAGGAACAATGAACGGCTCGAGTTTCTCGGCGACGCCGTCCTCGATTTCGTGATTTCGGAAAACCTGTTCAGACTGCGCCCCGATGCAACGGAGGGCGATCTCAGCAGAATGCGCGCATTGCTGGTCAAGGATGAATCCCTGGCAGCTCTGGCGATTGAAATCGACCTGGGTAATCACCTGATCCTGGGCAGCGGTGAAATGAAAACTGGCGGCCATCGTCGTGAATCGATCCTCGCC
>DDIP01000351.1 GCA_002338605.1 Proteobacteria bacterium UBA1847
GAGCCGGCGGCAGAAGAGGTGGCGGCTGAAGAGGTCGCCCCGTCGAAAGGGCCAGCGCTATATACGAGCCTGCATCCGCCGCTGGTCGTCAATTTCAAGGATTCCAGCGGCGCGTCGCATTTCATGCAGATCACGATGGAAGTCATGGCTCGCGAGCAGAGCGTGATCAACGCCGTTCGTGAGCACACGCCAGTCATCCGCAACGCGCTGATCCTGCTTTACAGCGGTGCGATTTACGACGAAGTATCAACCCAGGACGGCAAGAAGAAGATGCTGGCTGACGGCCTCAAAGCAATTCAGGACGTCATGACCCAGCAGATCGGCGAGCCCGGTGTTGAAGCCGTGTATTTCACGGCCCTGGTCATCCAGTAGACGGCGCGATGACAGACGAAAACACCAACGATCCGGTGCTCACCGATGACGAGAAAGACGCGCTACTCGACGGCATGTCGAGCGGCGAGATCGAAGTCCATTCGAGCAAGGGTCCTTCCTACGCGTCGGTCACCGATTTCGAGGTCGGCCCCCGGTTTCGAATCGTAACCAACAGCTATCCACGATTGCAGAATCTCAATCGACAGTTTGCCGCCAAAATCGGCAAGCAGATCGAGGTGCTGTTGAACGCCGAGTGTGACGTTGCGTTCGACCATATCGACACCTGCACTTACAGTGAATTCGGTGAGCGCCACCAGGGGCTTGCGTTGTTAATCGAATTTGTGCCGAAACCTTTGCAAGGCTCCGCGCTGATCAGCCTTGATGCGGCCCTGGTCGAAACATTGGTCGAAACATTTTATGGCGGCGCAGGCAACGATCCATCTCAGCAGGACGCAGACTTCTTTACCCCGGGTGAAGTCAACGTAGCCACCCTGTTTTGTCGTGCCGCCATTGGCGTCATCGGCGAAGTCTGGCAACCGATCGCGGAGTTCAAGCACGAAATTGTCACGTCGCACTTGAGTTCCGGCGTGATGGATTGCGTCGACGGTGGTGACACAGTCATCGCGGCTGAATTCAGACTGAAGGTCGGCGACAAGGAGCAGGTATTTCAGATCATCTGGCCGCAGAACACGATTGCTTCGCTGGTACCCGTCTTCGACGGTCAGAAACGTGAGCGTGATGTCGCGGAGGACGCCCGCTGGGAAAAGTCGATTCGTGCCCAGGTTGTGGATTCGAATGTCAGCATTTCGTCCAGCGTCGGCAAAACACATATGACCCTTGGTGCCGTCGCGGAGCTTAAACCCGGCGATGTCATCTCTATCAGCAATCCGCAAAAAAGCACGTTGTACGCACGACACGTGCCCATTCTCGAAGGTCGGTTTGGCGTCCACGACGGTCGTCACGCGATCGAAGCGACGCATTGGCTCGAGCCCGAGACCGGGTCCGTGCCTGCCAATCCCTAGCATACGAAGGACGTTCACCCATGGAAAACGAAACGCCGGAGTCCGGCAACGAGAACAACGAGGCAGCCACCGAGGGGCAGGCCAGCCCGCAGTACGCACCAGACGAACTCAACAAGGGACAGAAAGCCGCCGGCGGCGAACGATCGGACGTGAATCTGGACCTGGTGCTGGATATTCCCGTTGAAGTGTCATTGCGGGTTGGTTCGACCGACATTTCAATTCGCGATCTTGTCTCGCTGGTCGAAGGTTCGGTCGTTGCGCTCGACCAGGATGCCGGGGAACCGATGGACGTGCTCGTTAACGGCACGCTGATTGCCCACGGTGAAATTGTCATCGTTGACGACCAGTACGGTGTGCGCCTGACCGACGTTGTGAGTCCGGCCGATCGCATCGAGCAGCTGCACTAGCCGGTGCCTTCATGACAACAGAATCCGCAATGATTGCAGAAAAGGCCGACGCGGCCGTGACGAGCGTCGCACCGGTTGTCGGTGGCGGCGAACTGCTGGGCATGGGTATCAGCATGGTCATCGTCGTTGCTGCCATACTGCTCCTCGGCTGGTTCTATTCCCGTTCGCGCCTGGCCGGAAGCGGGCACAGCGAATTGATCAATGTCGTTGCAACGCGTGCCCTCGGCCCGAAAGAGCGCCTGATGGTTGTCGAGGTTGCTGACCGGCAATTGTTGATCGGTATGACATCAACGTCGGTGCAAACACTGCACGTCTTCGACAGCCCGGTTGCGATTCCGGAAGCGGCACGATCCGGCGAAGGTTTTTCCGCGCGCCTCAGGTCAGCGGTGAAGGAACTTCGCAAATGAAGTACCTGATCGCAGCATTCGTGATGTTATTCCTCTGTACGACGGCCGACGCGCAAACGGCACCGCTGGCGCAGGCGGGCGAAGATGCCGAGGGACAAAGCTTTACATTAAGTATCCAGATACTGGTGCTGATGACGCTGCTGACGCTGTTGCCGGCCATTGTGCTGTCGACCAGCGCCTTTGTTCGCATCATCATCGTCCTGTCGATACTTCGCCAGGCATTGGGAACCGCACAGACACCGCCAAACCAGGTGCTGCTGGGCATCGCCTTGTTCCTGACCTTCTTCATCATGTCGCCGGTCATCAGCGAGATCAACGAGCTCGCGGCACAGCCCTACATCAATGGCCAGATGTCGGCGGGCGAAGCGTTCACCACTGGTATTGAGCCGTTACGCAATTTCATGCTGTCGCAGACACGGGAAAGCGATCTGCACCTGTTTGCGTCCATTGCAGGCGCAACCGATATCACATCGGTAGAACAGGCGCCGCTGTCGATTATTGTGCCGAGCTTCATGGTCAGCGAACTCAAGACAGCTTTCCAGATCGGCTTCCTCATCTTTATTCCGTTCCTCGTCATCGACCTGGTGGTGTCCAGCGTACTGATGTCGATGGGCATGATGATGCTGTCCCCGATGCTGATTTCACTGCCATTCAAAATCATGCTGTTCGTGCTGGTCGATGGCTGGGCGCTGTTGCTTGGCACGCTGGCTTCCAGCTTTTACACCTAGGACGACACGATGACACCGGAAATGGTAACGACAATCGGACAGCAGGCCCTGTGGGTGACGATGATGATCGCATCACCACTACTGCTTTCCGCACTCGCCGTCGGGTTGCTGGTTGGCATGTTTCAGGCCGCCACCCAAATCAATGAAATGACGCTGAGCTTTATACCGAAGCTTTTGGTCCTGGTACTGGCGCTGGTTGCGGCCGGACCCTGGATGCTCAGCATCATCGTCAACTACACGCGCCAGTTAATGGAGCAAATTCCTGCCCTCATCTCGTAATAACGGGAAAGGATTCGAAATGTTAGTGAACCACGAAAATGAATATCGAAATCGCAATAGGACCGCTGATCGAAACGCTCTCGACGTACATCTGGCCGTTCGTTCGGATCGGAGCCTTTCTGATGGTGATGCCGCTTGTGGGCGGAAGCTTCGTTCCGCTTCGGATTCGCCTGTTGCTGGCCGTTGCATTGACGATCATCATCGCCCCCACCGTGCCCGCTACAGTGACGCAGGATGTGTTGAGTGCGGCGGGTCTGGTCACGATGACTCAGGAGATCGGGATTGGCGTCGTGATGGGATTCTTAGTGCAGCTTGTCTTCG
>DDIP01000045.1 GCA_002338605.1 Proteobacteria bacterium UBA1847
GCCCGCGGGCAGCGGCCCACGACCGTTGCCGGACTTCGCCGAAGTCCACCGTGAGTTGCGGCGCAAAAGCGTGACCCTGATGCTACTGTGGATGGAGTACAAGGCTGTTCATCCTGACGGCCTCATGTACTCGGCTTTTTGCGAACGCTACCGCACCTGGCAAGGCCATCTCGATGTCGTGATGCGCCAGACCCACCGTGCCGGCGAGAAACTGTTCGTCGATTACGCCGGGCAGACGATGCCCGTGATCGATCGCCTGAGCGGTGAAGTCCGCCAGGCACAAATCTTCGTCGCCACGTTCGGCGCCTCGAACTACACGTATGCCGAAGCGACGTGGACGCAGTCGCTACCCGATTGGATCGGCTCACACACCCGCGCGTTCGACTTTTTTGGCGGCGTACCGAGCATCGTCGTGCCGGACAACCTTAAAAGCGGTGTCACGCTCGCGCATCGTTACGACCCCGATCTGAATCCGACCTACCAGGATATGGCCACCCATTATGGGGTGGCGGTCGTCCCGACCCGGGTGCGCGCACCACGGGATAAAGCAAAAGTCGAAGTCGGGGTCCAGATCGTCGAACGCATGATCCTCGCGGCGCTGCGTAACCGGCAGTTCTTCTCGCTCGCCGACCTCAATGCCGCCATCGCTGAACTTCTCATCCGACTGAACCAGCGACCGTTCAAGAAACTGCCAGGTTCACGCCTGAGCCAGTTCGAGAGCATCGACCGACCGGCGCTGCAACCCTTGCCGGGCACACCCTATGAATACGCCGAGTGGAAACAAGCGCGCGTGCATATCGATTATCACATCGAGGTCCAGCGCCATTACTACTCCGTCCCGCATCATCTCGTGAAGCGTAAACTCGATGTGCGTATGACGGCATCGGCCATCGAGTGCTTCCACCACGGCCAACGCGTCGCCTGTCATCGCCGCGTCAATCAACCCGGACGGCACACCACAGTCACCGCCCATATGCCCGAGCAGCATCGGCACTTAGCCCAGTTCTCGCCCGAACGACTGCAGCGCTGGGCTGCGAAAATAGGCCCAGAAACCGCCGCCCTCATCACTCAGGTCTTAACCGAACGACCCCACCCCGAGCAGGGTTACCGCGCCTGCCTCGGGATCTTGCGGCTCGCCAAAAGCTTCGGCGATGAACGACTGAATGCGGCCTGCGCTCGCGCCCTCATCCTCGGCACACACCGCTACAAAAGCGTCGAGTCCATCCTCAAAAAGGGACTCGACCAGCAACCGTTGAACCCACCGACCGAATCCACGTTACCCGCCGACCACGACAACCTCCGTGGCCCCGGCTATTACCATTAAGGAGAACTGCGATGTTGAATCATCCCACCCTCGACCAACTTAAAACGATGAAGCTTACCGGCATGGCCCAGGCCTTCGAAGAGCAGCTGCAGCGCGCCGACCTCAGCGACTTATCCTTTGATGACCGCTTCGCATTCCTCGTGGAACGCGAACACGCCGTGCGCTCGAACCGGCAACTCACCTATCGCTTGCGCCGCGCTCAGCTCAAGCTCAACGCCACCGTCGAAGACATCGACCTGCGCACCCGTCGCGGCCTCGATAAAGCCACCCTCAATGAACTCGCTCGCAGCCGTTTCATCAACGACCATCTTAACGTCCTCATCACCGGACCCACCGGCGTCGGCAAGACCTGGCTTGCCTGCGCCATTGCGCATAGCGCCTGTCGTAACGGTTACTCCGCGCGCTACCTGCGTGTCCCGAGGTTGCTGACCGATATCACCATTGCCCGCGGCGATGGCACTTATCACAAGCTTCTCGCGCAGCTCGCGAAAACCGACCTCGTCATCCTCGACGACTGGGGGCTCGCGACGCTCAATGCCGACCAACGCCGCGATCTACTCGACATCCTCGATGACCGCCACGCACTGCGTTCGACCATCGTCACCTCGCAGTTACCGGTTAAACAATGGCACGAGGTTATCGGCGACCCGACGCTCGCCGATGCCATCCTCGACCGCCTTGTGCACAACGCTTACACGATCAATTTAAAAGGAGAATCCATGCGTAAGAAACACGCGAACTTGACTCATCCCGATCACTCGGCACAATAAACAAGACCTGCGTCGCTACGCTCCGACCAGTGATCGGCATACCCGGAACAGGTGATCGCCATCAAACGGAATCAGTGATCGGCTTCGCCGGAATGCGCAGAAAGCAGCGCTCGAACGCCTAGTCAGGCTGAGCGCCAGCAAGCGGCATGAGCACGCCGGCCTTCTTTTTGTCTTTGAGTCGATAACTATCACCTTTAATCTGGACGACGTGCGCATGGTGCAGCAATCGATCCAGCATCGCCGCGGTTAACGCCGAGTTCCCCGCAAAGGTATCGTCCCATTCGCCGAACGATAAGTTCGAGGTCAAGATGATTGAGCCGTGCTCATAACGCTTGGCGATAACCTGGAAGAACAGGTTGGCCTGGTTACCTTGCAATGGGAGGTAACCGACCTCATCGATGATCAACACACTCGGTCCGAGCAATGATCGCCGCATGAACGACTCCAGCTGACCGCGCTGCTGGGCTTTCTCAAGCTGTATCACGAGATCCGCCGCGGTGACGAATCGAACCTTGATGCCGGATTGCGTCGCGAGGTATCCGAGTCCAATGGCTAAGTGGGTTTTGCCCACGCCACTTGGCCCGAGAAAGATAACGTTTTCTTTGCGCTCAACGAAAGCCATTGACTGTAGCGTCTGCAGCGTTTTCTTCGGCGCGCCGCATGCGAACTTAAAGTCGTAATCATCGATGAGCTTAATCGCCGGGAACCCCGCGAACTTCGCCAGCATGGCGCGTGAACGACCGCGCCGCTCATCTTGTTCGACCTTCAAACAACGTTCCAAAAAGTCTGTGTAGCTCGCGTCCTGGTCGGCCGCGTCCTGCGCGAGGACCGGATAATGCTCGGCAATTGCGTTCAGCGCCAAGCCGGCACAGGCGCTTTGGATCCGTTCGTCCTGGATGCTCATACCGTCTCCAGCAGGTCATCGTAGACCGACAAGGGGTGTTGTAAGGGCTCCACGGGGAAGTTCGTTGTCAACGATTGGGTGCGTTGCCCCGCTCGAGGGTGACCGCTAAATCGGCGTGGCGGTAAGGCTTGCAGCGTGTGACGTTCCTCGACGAGTCGGTCACTTGGCACTTCGCCGGTCGTGCCATGGACGCGGGTGTTTGCCGTTAGCGCCAGCCATCGCGCAAACTCCACGTTCAAGCCGTCAAGATCCAGCACCAGACCTAGCTGGCGGTAGCGCGTGACGAGTGGGACAAAGAAGCTCCGACGCACGTAGCCAATATTGCGTTCTACCTTGCCTTTGGTCTTGGCGCGATAAGGTCGGCACAACCTCGGCAGAAACGTATAGTGATGCGCCAGATCGTTGAGTCCCGGATGGAACCGGTGCAGTCCACGACCGTACGTGTTCCGTTCATGGACAACGGTGCGCATGTTATCGTAGAGCACTTCCAACGGGACGCCGCCAAACGCATCAAAGGCTTGTTCGTGGCACTCACGCAACGTCTCGAATTGTTCGTTTTCGACAAACACACCGAAGGCAAATCGACTCCAACCCAGCGTGCCGAGGAACAATGAGATCCGCTGGCCATTGAGTTTGAACACACCCCAGTCGGCTTGCATCTGGCGACCGGGTGGCGTCTCGAAGCGAACCACGGGATCATCCTTTGCCTTTGGCTTTAAGGTGCTCAGATAAGCGCTCACCGTGCGCACGCTGCCGCTGTACCCCAGCGCCACAATCTCATCAAATAATACCGTGGCCGGGATCCAATCAGGGCGCGCTGCCTCGACCCGAGCCAACAAATAGTCACGGTAGCCGTCGAGCTTGGTTGGCTTGGGTGACCGGGATTGCGCTACCGGGACGGTTTGTGCGCGTAAATATCGGCGCACCGTATTACGGCTAACGCCGAGCTCTCGGCTGATCGCTTTGATGCTCTTCCCCTGCCGATGCATCACATGAATTTCCACATAACCCTCCTGTCCTAACATCTCGCACCTCGTCTATGCCGAGGTGCACTCTACAAGGGGGTCAAAATTATCTTGCCGTTAGGGGGTCAGTTTCGCAGTGCCGGTGACAGGCCCGGTTTCGCCGCTGGAATTTCGCCCCGTTTGACCTTCGCCCGTAGCGCCGACGACGACATGCAGAGAAACGCTGCCGCGGCATCGAGGTCGAGGGTGTCATCAT
>DDIP01000452.1:0-4649 GCA_002338605.1 Proteobacteria bacterium UBA1847
CTGGTGCCCGATTCGAGCAGGGAACTCTGGCGCTGGAAGTTGCGCTCGGCCTCGTGGACCGACGCCTGGGCCTGGTGTACACGCTCCTGTGCCTGTGCGATCTCCTGCGGACGATTGCCGCTTTGCAGCTTGCCCAACTCGGCTTTGGCGGCACCGAGCTCCGCCTCGGCAGCAGCCATCCTGTCACGATACGGTCCGGCATCGAGCCGGGCCATCACTTCGCCTGCACGGACGCTGTCGCCCTCATCGAAGACCATCACGGACACGCGGCCAGGCTGGCGGAAAGACAATTCCAGTTCACGGATGTCGACGTTGCCATACAGACGCAGTGCATCGTGATCGCTGCTATCGCGGAGCAGCCAGAAATACAGCAGGCTACCGATGGCGATCGCGACCACGACGATCGCGACCCAGCGGATCTTGCCGTGAAGAATGTTTGGGGTACTCATGGGTGGGCTCCCGTCTTGAATGCCTGTTCATTCGTAGTGCGGTATCGAGTGTCCCGAACCGCTTCTCGTTGTGCCGGTTTACTGCTCGTTAAGCACATGCGGGTGTCGCCTCCGCATTACACTGCACCCGCTGGCCGGGCTCTGGCACGCTCACGTTCCAGGTACCCTCGGCACCTAGCCGCTCAGCAAATGCCTGGGCCGCGTCGGCCTCACCGTGCACCACAAAAATCTGTGCTGGCGGCTTGCGAAACTTCGCAACCCAGTTCAGCAATGCCGGCTGGTCGGCATGGGCGGAGAGGCCGCCCACCGTGTGAACTGCCGCGCGTACGCGAATATCACGACCGAAAATTCGCACCCGGTCGGCGCCATCAACCAGGCGCCGGCCTAGCGTGCCCTCAGCCTGGAACCCCGCGATCATCACGCTGCAATCCCGACGTGGCAGGTTGTGGCGCAAGTGGTGCAAGATGCGGCCGGCTGTGCACATGCCGCTGGCAGAAACAATGATGGCTCCCGAGCGAATCTGATTCAGGGCCATGGATTCCTCCACGCTGCTGGTGAAATGGAGAAAGGGAAGGTCCTTGCCAAGCGCATGCCAGCCAGCGAGGCTCCTGGCGTTTTCGTCGAATAATTCCAGGTGTTGCTGCGTTATCCGCGTGACCGCCGTGGCCATGGGTGAATCGACGACCACCTTCAGTCCCGTGAGGCGCCCTGTGCGAGTCAGTCGATGCAGGTGGTAGAGAATTTCCTGAGTGCGGCCGACGGCGAACGCCGGAATAATGACATTACCGCGTTCGAGTGTAGTCTCCAGAATCTCGACCAGTTCATTCTCGGTCGCAGTCGGATCCTTGTGCTTGCGATTGCCATAGGTCGACTCGATGACCAGTATGTCGGCGTCCTCAATCGGGGTCGGATCCCTGATGATCGGTCGCCCGGGCTGACCGAGGTCGCCGCTGAAAACGAGCTTCGTTGTCTGGCCATGCTCTGTAATCCAGATTTCGATGATGGCTGAGCCAAGGATATGGCCTGCGTCGCGGAAGCGGCACTTTACGCCGACCCCGGGCGCGAACCTATGGTCGTAGTCGACCGCTTGTACCTGCGCCAGGCATTCCTCCGCATCCTTGACGGTATACAGAGGCGTCAACGTATCGTTTTTTCCGGCACGTGCCGACTTTGCATGGCGTACCGCCCGCTCAGCATCGCGTTCCTGGATGTGCGCGCTGTCGGGTAGCATCACGCCGAGCAAATCAGCGGTTGCGACGGTCGTATGAATCGGGCCGCGAAAACCTGCACGAGTGAGCTTGGGTAACAAACCGCTGTGGTCGATGTGCGCATGAGTCAGCAGCACGAAGTCGATGGATTCCGGATCAAAGGCAAACGGCTTGCGATTTCGCGCCGCGGGATTGCGCCCGCCCTGGATCATGCCGCAGTCGACCAAAAAGCGGGTATCCGTCGTCTCAACCATAAAGCACGAGCCCGTAACTTCGCGAGCCGCGCCGTGAAATGTGATGTTCATAAAGTGTCACCGTCAGGTACACGGGAAGCCAGCAGTCGCCGGGCGAGCAACGCGATTCCCGCCCACACCCGGGTGCGCAAACGCATAGCAATCAGCGTGCAGTCTTCCTTGATTGTGAACACGCCGAAGCCGATGGCAATGAGGGAAAACACCCGGATCCAGATACCCTGTTGCTTGTTCATGTTCATATTTGCTCCTTGTTGCGGTCGCTGTCGGGCGTTGCGACCGTATGCTTTCCAAACCGCCCGTGAAAAACACAGCGGGCATGATCCATTTCCTTGTCAGCTGTCAGGAAAAATAAGAATTTCGAGAGCCGCAATGTCATGCTGTCTTCTCTATACCGCGTCGGTAAATCGCGAAAACACCGGGTGCCGCCTGGCGCATATGGGCAACATTTCCAAGAAGCATGGCTTGCATGACCAGCCCCTGGATCATGCCAATGAACAAAGTGGCTGCGGCTTCGCTGTCTAATGACGCCGCCAGCTCACCGTTGGCCTTACCCGTCTCAAGCTGATGCAGCAGGCGTTGCTGATAGCGCTGGATCAAGGTTTGCACCATGCGCTTGGCCGGCGTTGATTCCGCGCGCTGCAGTTCGCCAAACATCATTCTGGGCACGCCCGGATGATTGGCCACGAATTCGATATGCGTCATGAACATCGCTTGCAAGGCCTCCGAGGTCGAGTTCACGCCCTGCACGGATCGGTCGATTCGGGACAACAAACGTTCGGCCACCCATTCCATAACTGACTGCCAGATGGCGTCCTTGTTGGGGAAGTGCCGAAACAGCGCGCCTTCGGTGACGTGCATATGGTTGGCAATGGCCGCTGTCGTGATCTTGCTCGGATCTTGCTTGGCGGCAAGCTCCACGACCGATTCGACGGTGACTGCACGGCGTTTCTCGGCAGGAAGATGTTTGGAGTGACTGCTCATCATGAGTCCGTATAAGATAGTAAGTACTCACTATCTTATACGGACGAAATCATTCCTGCAAGAGGGCACGTCGAAAGCTAACCGTTAATCAGGATCGGTGGCACAAGTGATAGCAGCGAACAGGTCGAATCGATCCCGCCGTCTCCGCCGCCGTTCCAAGGTCCCCAACCAGGACCTTATACTGTAGAATCGCCCGCCTACCCGTTATCCAACCCAATCCCGCAGAGGTGCACGTGAGCAAGGCTGACCAACTCAAGAAAATCAAAAACGCGCCCGGATTTATTGCAGCTCTTGATCAAAGTGGCGGCAGTACTCCGAAGGCACTCGGACTTTACGGCATCACCCCGGACGCCTGGTCCAATGAAGAAGAGATGTATGCCGTCGTCCACGAGATGCGTACCCGTATCATGACGAGTCCGGCATTTGACGGTGACCGGATTCTGGGCGCGATTTTGTTTGAGAATACGATGGATCGCCTGGTTGACGGGCAGCCGACCGCGTCCTACCTCTGGACCGTCAAGAATGTCGTACCGTTCCTGAAAGTCGACAAAGGCCTTGCCGATGTTGCTGACGGCGTACAGCTCATGAAGCCGATGCCGGATCTTGATGCATTGCTGGCGAAGGCAAATGCAGCCGGAATTTTCGGTACCAAGATGCGTTCGGTCATCAAGGAGGCCAATGAAAAAGGGATCAACGCAGTTGTTGAACAGCAATTCGAAATTGGGCGGCGAATTGTTGCGGCGGGATTGGTGCCGATCATCGAGCCCGAAGTCGATATTCATTGCCCGGACAAGGCAGCAGCCGAAGATCTGCTAAAAGCGGCGATTATGAAGAATCTCGACAGCCTGGGTCCTGACGAGATCGTCATGCTCAAGCTCACGTTGCCGGAAAAAGACGGCCTGTACGCGGACTGCATTGCGCACAAGAATGTCGCGCGTGTCGTCGCATTGTCAGGCGGCTATTCTCGAAATGAAGCAAACGATCGCCTCCGTCGACAAAAAGGAATGGTTGCCAGTTTCTCCAGGGCGTTGTCCGAGGGATTGACGGCACAGCAGTCAGACGACGAGTTCAATGCGACACTTGATGCGTCGATTGCCAGTATTGCAGCGGCATCCGCGACCTAACAACCGATCGGATCGAATCATCCGGGGCCAGCCGAACGCAAAGGTCTGCGTTCAGCTGGCCCCGTTTTTTTGCCTGACTGAACTCCTTGCTTGCATTTCGGACTAAACCTGAATGAAGCGCGCTGTCTTAAAGCTGCTCGTACTCATCTTGCTGACGGCGAACGCGACGAATGCCGAAGACCTTACGGATGCGCCGCAAACCGGTTTTTTCGCACTGAGTTTCACACCGCTTGAACTCCTCGGGTCGAGCTCGCTGGAGGATGCGTCAGCGGTTCTCGATCATGACGATGAACTCAGCTGGCAGCTCTTCGTTCCGGATGACTACGATCCTGTCCAGCCGGCGGGTGTTGTGGTCTATGTCAGCCCAACGAAAAAAGGCGGGCCGCCCAGGGCCTGGAGTGGTGTCCTTGGGCAAGGCAACCTGATCTGGGTTGGCGCGAATAACTCGGGCAATCGCGTCGCGCTGAGCAAGCGCATGCTCCTGGCCATGCTTGCGCCAAAAATCGTGGCGGCGCGCTATGCCGTGAATGTGGATCGCATTTACATCGCCGGATTTTCAGGCGGTGGCAAGACAGCGGGATTTGTCATGGCGGCGAAACCGGACCTGTTCCGCGGAGGGATTTACATCGGCGG
>DDIP01000452.1:4791-5127 GCA_002338605.1 Proteobacteria bacterium UBA1847
CACCGCCACTGCTCGATATCGTTCGCCAGAACCACCACGTGTTCCTGACCGGAACAGAGGACTTCAATGAGCACCTGACACGACGCGTGTACGCCGCCTACAAGAGTGCGGGCGTAGAGAACTGCGAACTGATTGTCGAAAGGCGTCACGGGCATCAATTGCCGAGCATTGGCGCATTTTCCCGGGCAATCGAATATCTCGATTCCAGATCTGCAGTCGATATCGCACAAGGCGCAGGGACTCATTAGCGTTGTGTCCCAGAGCGGGAGCAGAGATAATCCCGCCCGGCTCGCGTCGGCTTCCCCGCGGCGGTCAGCCGTGAACTCCGCCAGGCCC
>DDIP01000337.1:0-1664 GCA_002338605.1 Proteobacteria bacterium UBA1847
CGCCGGCGAGGCTCGTTACCTGCGGGCGGCGCTCGTCAGTTCGCTGATCCTGTTCACCGTCGGGGGTATCCTTGGCTTCATGATCGCCGGTCTCGACATCGTTATTCCTGCGCACTACCACGGCGCAACCGTTGGCGTCACGATTGCATTCATGGGCCTGACCTATTACCTGCTGCCACGACTCGGATTCGGTGCCTTGCCGGAAACAATGGCCACCTGGCAGCCTGTGCTTTACGGTGGCGGCCAATTGATGCACGTGGCCGGTCTTGCCTGGAGTGGCGGCTATGGCGTTCAGCGAAAAACGGCCGGCGCCGCGCAGGGTCTTGATGGCTTCAGCCAAACGGCCGGGATGGGCCTGATGGGCCTTGGCGGTCTGATTTCTGTCATCGGAGGATTGTTGTTTCTCGTGGTTGCTTACCGATCCCTACGCGGTCACAAGGAAACCTGATGGACCTTGCCATATTTGCGATAAACGCTGTCGTTATCTACCTGCTGGCCGACCGGATCGTCAGGATCCTGGAAAAACGGCAAGGCAAACTGATGGCGCAGCGCCAGGTCGTCTTTTTCTTCGTCTTCCTTACACTGGCGCTGATTTCGTTTAGCGTGATCCAGGCCGTGTTCAGCGTTGCGCCGACCAAATAGGCGGCCTCAATGTTCGCCGATCCTGCGGTGCAAGCGCGCATCGAAGGTGGAAAAGTGCGCCAGGAACCAGGAGGACAGCCCTTCTTGCAGCGCTTTTGTGCCAGCCTTCGGGTCTGCCGCAAAGGAGTCCATCAAGTCCCGTATTCCGTCGAGCAGGCGCTCGTGGTCTGCCTTGTGCGCGGGATACTCGTAGTAGTTGGCGTCGCGCATGATGCGCTCTTCCAAAGCGAAGTGCATGGATATCGCACTGAAAATATCGCCCAGAAAGCTCTCGATCTGGTCGTTGTCGGGATGAGTGCCAAGCTCTTCATAGACCAGGTTGATCAACTCGATCATCTCCCGGTGTTCGTCATCCATGGACGCGATACCAACGCTGTATTCTGGTTTCCATTGCAGCAATTTCATAGCCGTCACCGAATGCTTATCTGCTGGGTTTTCTCATCGAACTGCACAACCAGATTGCGCCCTGGTGGCAGATCGACCACGACCGACTGACGATAATCAAATTCAGTCTTGCCTCCGCTATCGTTGATACCGACGAACAGTTCGTGCAGGCCGGAATCCACCTCAAGTCGCTTGTAGATGCTGGATTTTCCGTCCGCCCAGATACCACTTGGCGCGAGCGTCGCGTCATAAAGGACCTCGTCGCCAGACCGCAACAGGACCCGCACCGGATGCCGTTCGCGAGGGCAATCATTCACCGTGCGCATGTTGGGTGGCAGCTCGTTGAGTTCGTCCTGGCTCAGCATGCGGCAATCGCCGATTCGCTGGCCAGCATGTGAAAACACCAGCGACAGGATGGCACGCTGTTCGCCAACCAACTCGTACGTCGGCCAGACCGAGAAAACACCGACGAAGGTCGCGAACAGCGTATAAAGCACAAGCTCCGAGACGATCTTCATTGCGTGAGACTCGACACGAAGGCACGGTATTTTTCGATCGCAGTGGCATGATCCGACCACGGAGCCCGCCAGCCCTGGGCGACACGTGCCAGATCGACACGCTGACGGATCATCGGATCG
>DDIP01000337.1:1796-4381 GCA_002338605.1 Proteobacteria bacterium UBA1847
CTCTGTGGTCCAGTCGCTGCCGAAGCGGTAGGTGCAACCGCCATCCTCGCAACCCAGCAGCAGCACGCCGTCCGCGTGACCCCGACTCAGGATGAAGTCGATATAGGACGGCGGCAGCTGACCCATGCAATTGACAGTAATACACGTTGCACCGGCTTTTCTTAAGTTACGCATGGCGCGATCGCCGCGACAGCCGAACACCAGTACGTTCGGCTTTTCGCCCTGCTCACCCGCTGCAACAATTTCGGAACGAAGCGTTGCCGCGGAACGATCAGGGAGATCGATCCCGGGCACCAGGTCATCGCTGGACCGGAACGGCGTAGCCGTCGGGCAAGCACCCACGCAAATGCCACAACTGACACACAACGAGCTGTCAACGGCCGCCTGGTGCGTGTAGTTCGTGCCGTCCGTCCGCGGCACCATCTCGACGGCGCCGAACGGGCAGTCGTCGACACACCGTTCACAGCCGTTGCAGTAGTCCAGTGTTACCAGCGCCGGGCTTTCGGCTTTCTCGCGTGGCGCCCAGGGGGCGACGACGATGATCCCGGTGGTAGTGATCAGCAGCAGCCAAACCCACCCAGGTGATCCGATTTGAATCAACGGATAAACATGCAGGTAAAACCAGTCGAGCCGCAGCACCGTCGGTGTCATTGCGAGATTCGCCTGCTCGTGGCTGACGGCCGGGAACACAGCAGACAGGATGAGCAGGCATATCAGGGTCGAAGCCATCATGCGTCGCGGTGGATTGATTCGCGGTGCAGTCAGCCGGAAAAGATGCAACCAGACGCCGAACACCAGGAATATCGGCAAGCCGATCAGATGCAGAAATGCCATCAGCGTGAAGAATCGATCGGATATCAGGTCGTCACTGAGAAAGTTGCCGGCCATGGAATCAGTGAAAATGGGGATGCGATCGATCAGCTCGGCGGAACTGATGGCAACATACTGGGCGAGCTCATCCCAGACCAGCCAATAGCCGGTAATGCCCAACGGGAAAATTATCCAGACGAGCGGCACGCCCGTGACCCAGCTAAACCACCGGCTGCTTCGATAGCGGTTGAACGCAAATTCTTTTAGCAGGTGCAACGCGATCGTCACAATGGCCGCATCGGACGCATAGCGATGCAGGCTGCGCATCACACCGCCGAGGTACCACTGCTCATTCGTCAGGTATTCAACGGAATCAAACGCGCCGGAGACACTGGTATGAAAAAATATGAGCAGCCAGATGCCGCTGACAAGCACGACCCAGAGGAAAAATATGGTCAGTGCGCCCAGGTGATTCAGTGGATTCGATGCACCATCGAACGCACGTGCCATCGGCTTTTGCAGGACAGCCAAAAGGCCCCGCCCCAGATTCTGGACATGCTCGATCATTTCCGTCGGCGGGCCCGGCGAATCTGGAGAACCTCGTTGATCAAGTAGATGAACACCGCGAGAATCATACCCGCGCCAACCGCAATTTGCACAAACAGGGAATTGTCGAACCGGTACCGCCCCGTCGCTGGGTCGTAAACGGTACAGAAAAGCTTGACACGGTCAACCAGTCCGGCGAACAGGTGCCCGGCACTCGACGGTCGATTGAACACGATTTCCTTCAATGGCTCCACGAGCCATGGCAGTTCAAACGTAACACCGTACACCTGGCTGTACACCACACCGTTTCGGTCAATCACTGAGGACTGGTTAATGTGATCGAAACCTCGCGGTGTTGCAAAAAAAATAAATCCAAGATCGCGGCTGATCTGCTCAATCGATTCCGGGGTTGCGCTCAGAAATCGCCAGCGTTCGTCTCCGACATTCTGTCGGCGCGCAAATGCAGCCATCGCCTGTGGCGAATCGTTGGCGACATCAAAACCAATGCTGACCACTTCGAAACTGTCGTCACCAAGCGCTTCGCGGGCTGCATCGACGGCCTTGGCCAGGTGTTTGGTTGTTGCCGGACACACATGATGGCACGACGTGAAAATCATGCTGATAACCAGCGGTTTGCCTGCAAGATCGGACTTCAGGTTGACAGCCTGCCCGTACTGGTCGATCAGTGCATAGTCACTGATTGGATTGCCGATCGCCTGCTGCGACAACTGCAAGGCACGCTCGGCATCGTAACGGTCGTCCTCCGCGGCGTTTGTTGCCGCACTGAGGACGACCGCTATCGCAAGCAGCGGCCATTTTCGGGTTACGACAGTGGCCACACCGAAGCCAGGTACTTCCAGTTTACGGCGTAGTACAGAATGAATATCACCAGGAAGAACAGTGCCAGCAGGAACGTGCCGGGGGCAGCAAGACCCCATTTCCCGGCCGCCTCATGACCACCCTGTGGTACCACAATCGGCTCGGCCCGCTTCAGGCGCGTCGACATGGTGCCATAAGCTGACTCGGAACCCACCGGCTTACCGAAAAATACCGACACAACAGTCACCAGGATGTACATCGCACCACCGACAATGGCGATAACCCCGGAAATGCCCATAATTCCCATCATTGTGTAGGCGCTCGCCGGATAATCGAATCCCAGGGGCGCGTTGGTGAACGCCATGTCCCAGTGACGTCGCTCAACGCCAAGAGTGCCAGCGCCCATCATC
>DDIP01000011.1 GCA_002338605.1 Proteobacteria bacterium UBA1847
TCAGACAAGGGGAAGCTTACGAGGGAGCTAGGCTTCTTATGTCGTTTCCAGAGCAAGGGCGTACTGAGATACATCAAGATCTTTCCAATGACACACTATTTGTTACGGGCTTTCCTTTTCCGCCATTCCGAATAGTCCCAGCCGAGACCGGGCCACAGATGCAATTTCCGCCTTTACAAAAGTAGATTTTTCGACGGCGGCATTCGGCCAATTCGCAACGCTCGCAAACGGCTGAAGTCGCAAACTGAAACCCGCCGCTCATACTCCTACTTCTTGATCTACCTTGAGTATCTGGAATTGACCCAACTGTGAGTATTGGTTGCAAAGCAAACAATCTTTTTCGAAGTTATATGAATGAATAGTGAGTTGTTGTAGCTCTTAGACAGTCGTTGGGGCGTTCGTTGTACGATTTACCCAATTTTGCGCAACGATGCACTACAGATGCACAATCAAATCTCGAAATTGAACTCGCGGTATCGGTCGCGTCATCACTCGGTCCGGCCGACATCCGCAAAATGCCGGACCTCTTGTCACTACTAATCGAGGAATAATCAAGTGGCGAGCAACCTAGCGCAAAATGTTGCTCGCTGCCTCCCCCAACGTAGGTTAGTACCGCCAACAAACGCGACGTTGGCGTCACAGCCTCAGAAATTAATGGTCAAATTGGAAATTTAATCCCGATTAGGGCGCGGTAGAGTCGAACCGAAACCCGCTGTCAATTGGGGTTGAACCTTGTCCTTGATCATGCGGAACTCCCACTTCTAGGATCCCAGAACACGAAGCGCCATTGCTCAAGTCGGAAGCCACAAATGAGATTACGTATATACGCCCGTCGCCTTGTCCGGAGCGCTCGCGCCTTATCTGCGGTGTGTCGGTACCAACACCGAAGCCATCTGGAATAGTATCACCGTCCCCTGTGCCATTGACAGGCTCATCTTGTTCGATTGCGGTTACAGTGATCACCGCGGGAGCTCCGTTTTCACTGAGGACTCCACCTATTTCAATGCTAACCAATTTGTGGTTCGGCGGCCAAAGAGCGTTTGGTGTCGCGGTCGCCGGCGAACAATCTAGCTCAGGAGGCAGATCGTCGTTCAATATGGTCCCCAAACCGACACCTTCCAGCACTGCGGCATTCTCACTAACGCTAGAAATCAGCAGTGAGAACGTTTCGTCTGATTCGACGTCGAGGTCGCCTAGAATGTTTACTGATACGTTTTGCGACAAATCGGTGCTGCCCGCCGCGAATGAAAGTACTGGCGCAATGCCAATATAATCGATTCCATCAAGAGCGCTCCCTTCAGCGGTCTGAAGATTGACGGTCACGACCTCAGACGGATGCGGCTGGTCGATGGCAACCTCAAACACGAACGGAATATTGCCGCTATCGCCCTCTAGCGAAGAAACGTCGCTGACGGTGACCGCAACCAAGTCATCGTTTTCGATAGCCCCAGCTGCATTTGCAGACACAACTTCGACATTCGTGCTTGCATTTGTCAACTCGACATTGAACGACTCATCGTCTTCAACTTTGAAATCTCCGAACACAGTGACTGGTATCGATTGAACTAGTTCGGTGGTGCCCGCAGGGAACACAACTTGAATATTCGTTGCCTGGAAATCTTCGCCCGACGTCGCTGTACTGTCCTGCGTGACAAAATCAACAGTGATGTCATTCGATGGGTCTGGTGCATTAATGGAGACTGAAAATAAGAAGTCGGTTTGCCCCACATCGCCTTCGATGCCGGCCGCCCCAGACAAACTGATTGTCGGTAAAACAACAACTGTATCCGGCTCAACTGCAAAAGCGTCGAAATCTTTGACGATTTCACTAAACGAACAATTGTTGTCCTCATCTGCCTCATGCACGACGTTATCATCGTCAGCACAGGCGGCCATGAAGTGTACGTCTTCATCAAATCCACTCGGAATGACAAATTCAACTTCCATGCTGTCGTCCGCCTCGCTTGCACCTAGAGGTGGTACGACACGTTCTCCGAGAACCACTGCGTTACCGACATTGATCGGATCATCGTCAGAGATGTAGTAGCGAGTCGTAGTCGGCACGTTGACGTCGCCGATACCAATATTGGATGTACGATCTGACATAAAAACAGTGTTTCCAGCTCCGGCAAGAATTACGGGCGGCACGAACGCCGGCACGACCAAATCTGTATCTGCGGTCCAAGTTACTTTGACGAGCGCCAACTGTCGAAACGCCTCGTTATCATTCTCGACGACCTCAACTAGGTCGATCCCTACATTTTGCCCTACATAATCAACGATAGCCTGCCCAGTAGCCCCTATTGTGAGTGCGGTGCCTGAGGTCAGATCGGCAGCATTTGCGCATGGGTAATCTGTAACGCACCGTACAAGAAGTCGCAATCCTTGTAGAGGTGGATTGCCTTCAAGTGCGCTATTGAAATGCTCCATCGACAGCGAAAACGTTTCTCCAATCGGTTGCTCGGCTTCTTTTGGTGTCGCGGTGAACACGGGTATAAAGCTGTTAAACGCGGATGGCAAGATATCGATCAAGGCCGCGACATTCAGTTCGACCAATTGCCGGAATTCGGTTTTAAATGTGCTTGGATCTGCCGCATCGAAGGAATCGAAAACGGCCTGCAGCGCAGCCAACGCCAACCCATTGTTGCCAACGCCAGCTTGTTGCTGCGCCTCTCCGATCGCGGCCTCAATATCGCTCACGAGGGTGGAATTCGACACCCAACCGATAGACGCGGATCTCGCGATATTATCGAAGAGTACGCTGTAGTGCTGCCAACCCCCAATTTGAATATCCAGCGGACCCAATGTAAACCCGTCGACCGACAGTGACTGCTCCACAATAAATGCATCAAACAGCTCTTGATCCGTAACCGTGCTGTGGTCTTCAACTTCCATTATCCAGTGTGGCACGATTGTGTAAGATCGGATCGTCGGCGGTCGATCGAAGCTGATCGTGAAGCCTCCCATGCTGCTTCCTGGAGTTATAGCAAACGTCGTATCGGCTGATGCGAATTGAACAAATCCTCGAACATTTACGCCGCCGTTCCACCCACTGGGAGCTCGTTGATCGACTACTAATACATCGGCTCCCTTTTCCCCGTCAAAAGGAGCCAGCAACCGAACATCGTCAACCATCGAAGCGAACTGAGTGCCACCCTGAACAGGGTAGGTGCGCGGTGGAGATCGTCTGTCGCCAGCCCTTTCTTCGGCCGATACATCAATATTGACCAACCATATTTTTCCGTCATTTGTGGACGGGCTGGTTATTGTATAGCGATACTCGTATTCGCCTCCCCATGGAAACCCTGATACCAGCAATGCTTCCGATTCCACTTTCGCAGCGGAAACGTCAGGAATCGGCATTAGGCCCTGAGCAGCGGCGGCGGAGACGAAAATCGACGACAAAATCGAAAATAATAATGCACTTGCTTTGGGTACACTTGGTCTCATAAAGCCGCGTCCTGTTAGTGGCCTACCGATTCAATCATTATCTTCTTGACTTTGTCGGCAGCATCAAAATAAAAATACAGCTCAAAGTAACCTTCGACCCGAACCGTTTCGCCAGGTCTATTTTCGGTATCTGTTCGTTCCTCCGAAATACTTGATGCCATCGCTAAATATTCGCCCGTATCTACGAATTTTTCTGGCTTCAAGGCAGCAACCACAGCGTCGCGACGAGCTCCGACTGCCAAGCGGTGTTTCAGCAAGTGCTGCGCTCCTGTGATCTCAATCGACTCGATCCATGATCGCGATCCAACTTCACTTGTCCCTACCACAAATGAAATGCCGTCGTATTCCAGTTTCCGCGACGTTAGAACAGCGTCGCTAGTGGGGTCTGGATAGCGCTGTGCGGTATCCTGGTTTGGCGCGCCGTATCGTTTGGTGATTTGTTCGATAGCATTTCCCGACACCATTGAATAGCCTAGCGGTTCGCTGAAAGGTTCCAGCAAGAAGTCTTGCAGCGAGCTGATCTCCTCTGTCGCTAGCGCTTCTCGAACATTAGAAGCCTGTGCAGCCGCGGGATCCGACGGCTGCATGCACGCACACATCAGGAACAGAGGGAGGTACGCTGATTTGATCATTGCATCACAATCCGAATAGTACTTTGAACGCCTCAGGTACTCTCAGCTCCGTAATAAAAATGTGATAGTTGCCGGTACTTTCGCAAAGAAGCGCAGTCTTGCCGAGTCGCTTCGGATCCGTGTCTCTAGCCAGGACAATATTTACCGCCTTCTGCACGCTCGTGTTGCCGGAACAGGGCACCTGATTCGGCTTGTTCACGTCAACATCCATGCCTCGCCTGTGAGTCGAGTGAGGCGTCAGCCACGGTCGATCCGGTTTTACTGGGTCGGGAGGAATCGGCGGAGGACGGATTGCGAGAAAGTCGAATAAGCCGCCTTTTGGGAGGCTTATGTCGTTGTAGCTGATCAGGCTGTTTGTGTCGTTCTTGAACGATCGACCTATTGCCAACAACGCCGTACGAGCAAGCAAGGTCGTTGCGAATGCGACCGGGTTCTTGTGTGTATCGGCAGTGACATTAGCGCTTCGGCCCTTTTCGTAGAAAAGCGGGGCGTCCGGCAGTTGTCGCAATGTATCACCGTCCATCGTGACATTTACGCGACCCTCAGCGGTCAACATGTCGCGTTTCGTCAAGATTCCTTGGCTAAACGTCCAAAACGAAGATCCGTCCGGAGCCGCCATTGTTGAATCGAAAGTATAAATTCCGCCAAATTGCGATACGCCCCAAGTGATGTAATCGGTGAAACTTGTAGGGCTGGGTCCCTCGACATACAAAGGATCCCCATCGACTGACGCGGGAGGATATTCAACTTCCGAATTCGGGAATATTATTGGTCTATTTGTTTCATCATGCGTGTGTCCACCATTACCGCAAGTCAACGGATTAAACCCGCCGGCCCCATCAGATAGACACGTTTCGACAACGTTCGGTCCGCCGATTCCTTTTAGTCTGAATGTCACCGGGCATTCGTCACTAAGTCGCCCAGTTCTAAGACTGTAACAAAGCCAGCCGACGCGAACCTCGTTCTTAACCAGCTTGTCTAGCCTTTCGTCAGAAGGCTCGGTTATCCTTATCCACGTCTGCTGTGCGTTTACTTCATGTCCCGCAATGAGCAAACAGAAAAGTGACAAAATTAGAAATATACACTTCATTTTGGGCACTCCCTACGCTCGACAAAGAAAACTTCTAGCTTTGAACTTAGTCGCAACTAAGGCCAGAAAATTGGCTTACATTATTGGGCTAGCACGACCATATCAGTAACAATCAGTATTCAACATTTAAACGCCAATTGGAAGACGATGGCCGAAGAAAGGCCGGAAACGGGCTTGCGAGACGATTTACCTTAATGCACGTCCGAGTTAGGCCCTGGCAGCTCAAATGTCGCATGCTGCTCCAAGATTCGCATTTGAATCGATGACGGCAATATCATGAACCTAAACCTACTGTCGCCGAGAATGAATATGGTTACTAACCATGTCATCCGACGATTTTCGACCCGCCGAGGTTCGCGGTCATGTACGAAAACTGCGTGATTGGCGCGACAAGTTCGGAGAAGTTAGCTCCTTCACGAACTGCAACTGTCGTGCTCAGCGACGTGCGCCGAGTTTCGGCGGGAGCGGTCGGTGAACCCGGGCGGTAAGTCAGGGTCGATTCTGTTGAAAAACCCCTA
>DDIP01000026.1 GCA_002338605.1 Proteobacteria bacterium UBA1847
TCACGGCTGCTGCTGATCCGGCCCATCCACCACCCACGACTACGACGCGATTGCCCATCAGGATTCCCCTAAATATCATGCCCCACGACAGTGGGCCTACCAATCAAACTGTCCATTGTATACAATATTGCAGTAGGGCTCGGGGTTTTGCAACCAAGCCGCGGCATCCAATCGCCAGACTATCGTATACAATGTTCACTATGATCACATCGGGACCAAATTAACGGGCTAAACGGCCGACTATTGGCCGAAAACGAAGCCATTCCATTACCAATCATCATGAAATGAGCCGGACAGTATTCATTTTCACTCTGGCTGACCGACCATAGAGCAAAATCAATGACTGACGAACGACCGGAAAACGATCAAGAAGAGCCAGACTTTGCTGCCGCCTGGGCGGGCATTGGCAGTTCACACAAATCGATCAATATGGCGATCACCGAAACCCTGCGTGCAGCCATCCTTAGCGGCAAGTTCAAGGCCGGGGAGCGGCTAACGGAAGTGGGCCTCGCCAAAGCTTTCGATGTGTCTCGTAACCCGGTCCGGGAGGCTCTGCGCGTATTGGAGGTTGAGGGTCTGGTGGAAATCAACCCCAGAAAAGGCGCGCGCGTCGCATTGCTCACGGTCGATGAAGTGCAGGAAATTATTGAACTGCGAGCCGAGCTCGAAGGAATGAGCGCGAAATATGCCGCCCGGCGGTGCAGTGATGAAGTCCGCGCCAACCTTCAACAACTGCTGGACGAAGGTAACCGTGCGGATGCGACAAACGACATCGCCGTCCTGGCCGAGCTCAACAACACCTTCCACAACCAGATAGCGGTGGCGGGAAAAAACCGATTCCTCGTTGGCTTTATGAAAGCCCTCAACGAAAAAACACAATGGATTTTTGCGAATCGTCCTGAACCTAATATGGCCGGCAACTGGAAGGAGCATGCGGCGATCCTGGAGGCTGTAATAGCCGCCGATGACGAACTGGCATCGGTACTCGCCAAAAGACACGTAGAAGATATCGGCAAGGAGATTGCGAAGGCCACAGAGGAGCAAGAGCGCTAAGAAATCCGGGCCGCGCCTGAATCGCATCATGTCCTATCATCGACGACTACTTCCCAGTATCAGTATGCTCATGTCATACGATGCCGCCGCAAGAGCGGGAAGCTTTACCGCGGCCGCACATGAGTTGAACGTGACCCAGGGCGCTGTCAGTCGCCAGATCAGTGCGCTTGAGAACCAACTCGGCATCGAACTATTCAAGCGAGATCACAAACCGCTACAACTCACGAGCGTCGGTAAGACGTATGCACAGGAAATCAGCTCCGCACTGCAGCTGATTCGGAATGCATCACTCACCGCTATCACCAAGCCACGCACCGGCGCTCTGAACCTGGCCATACTGCCTACGTTCGGTACCCGCTGGCTGATGCCGAAATTCCCGTCATTCCTCGAGCAAAACCCTGATATCACGGTGAATTTCGTGACAAAACTGTCGCCCTTCGATTTCGCCAATGAGAACATTCACGTCGCCATACACTACGGATTACCCGACTGGCCCGGCACCCGAAGTACGTTTTTGATGGGCGAAATGTCAGTACCTGTTTGTTCACCCAAGATACTGGAGCACCACCCGATTGAGAAAGTCAGTGACATTTCGAAGCTGCCCCTGTTGCACCTCGCGAGTCGCCCGGATGCCTGGGAGTCGTGGTTCCGCGCGATAGATTCTACCGTCACCGTCGAACACGGCCTCGTGTTTGAGCAGTTTTCGACAATCTCTCAAGCGGCGGTTGCCGGACTCGGTGCGGGCCTACTGCCCAAGTTCCTGATTGAAAGAGAACTTCAGAATAACGAACTCGAAATCATCGTCGACGAGCCGTCTCAAAGTGACTATGGCTACTATTTGATCTCTCCTAACAATCAGTATGAGTACGAACCCGTGGTCGCATTTCGCAACTGGATACTGTCGCTGACCGAGTCCTATCAATCGGAAGTGCCAGGCTAGTGTATTTTCTGTAACTACGAGAGCGAAAAGCATGCCGAATAAGAAAGTGGAAGGATCTTTCGTTGCATTGATAACGCCAATGAATGCAAACGGGTCTGTCGATTTCGAGGGCTTTAAGACGCTGCTCAATTTTCAGGCTATAAACGGCACGTCCGCAGTTCTGATAATGGGCTCTACCGGTGAAGTCTCCATGTTGACACCCGAGGAGCGTGCCCAGGTTATCGAGCGAACGATGGCGATGCGGCAAACGGGACTTGAGATGTGGTACGGCTGTACAGGTCCGAACACCGATCAAACCATTCAATATTGCAAGATTGCTGCCTCACACGGAGCAGACGGAGCGATCATCGCCGCGCCACCCTACATCTCCGCGCCCGAGGCGGATATTACCGAGTACTTTCTCGAAGTTGCCGATGCAAGTGAAATACCGATTGGCATTTACAACAACCCTCCGCGTGTGAACACAGACCTGACGCATTCCTCATTACTTCGTCTGGCCAGGCATGAAAATATTGTGGTTAGCAAGGAGTCGACATCCCGCGTAGGACAAGTTGCTCAAACTGCAGCTGGGAACCCCGATATTTCATTGATGTGTTGTGACAGCCCGAATCTTGGACTCGTTGTTCCGCTCATGGCGCTGGGTGGGCATGGAACTGCAAATATGTCGGGCAATATTATCCCTAAGGAAATGGCGGTTATTTCAACGCCGTGGACCTCATGGGAGGACGCGACGGCGTGCAAGCTTGAATGGCTGAAAAACCTTCAACTGCTGCACTTCGTGTACTCTGCCATCAACCCGGTAGCTCTGAAGTCTCTGATGGGTGCGGTGGGCTTACCCGCCGGACCGCTTCGCAAACCGCTGAGCCCACTGGCCGATGAACGACTGGCGATCGGTTTGAGGATTTGCCGAGAACTGGGGCTGAACAAGAAATATGGGTACGTATTGAATGGCTGATAAATATCTTGTCTTCTGCCGCGACCAACCGGGCTCTGAACATCCTCGTGCTCAAGCGCTTGCGGATCATCTGAAACACCTCGATTCAGCAATGGAACGCGTCTCGTTGGCCGCCGGTCTCAAGAATGAAGACGGGCGCCCATCTGGCTCAATCATGATCGTCGAGGCGGACAGTCCTGCCGATGCGGAACGATTCGTAATGAGCGACCCGTTTTTTACCGCCGGTGTTTGGGAAAGCCTGGAAGTTCATCACCTGGGACGCGCAGTCGGGAACTGGGTTGCCAGCAGCGAGGAATAGATCAGGCGCTAAACAGCGACGGCGGCTTTGATGTGCGGATACGCTTCGTAGTCCCGAATCTCGAAGTCCTCGTAACGATAATCAAAGATGCTATCGGGCCGGCGCTTGATCTCCAGCCGCGGCAACGGCAGGGG
>DDIP01000153.1 GCA_002338605.1 Proteobacteria bacterium UBA1847
CAGCCGGTAGTAAGCAGCAGCGCCAGGACCAACGCAATCACGCCGTGTTGGCGAACCCGGGTATGAAAGTTCGAATCTGCTGAACCGATCGGCTGGCTGTACATGGCTAAACTCCATTCCGCGTTACTGAGTTGACGCTGAATTCGAAATGTAGGGCGAGTGACTCCCGCCGCGCTGCCAATAACGCGAACAAAATGTGTAAAAAAGCGACAACCTTGATTTGAGTGCCAGCGAAATGGCAGCTCCGCCCGGTTTTTCCTATTTTCGACTAACGTCGCTGGGGCGCATTCCGTAGCGTGCTGTATAACAGCGCGCGAAGTAACCAGCCGAGGAAAAACCGCTATCCAGCGCCGCGTCCGTCACCGACATCCCAGCTTCGAGCGCTGCTTTTGCCTGTTGCAGACGGAAGTCCCGGAGATACGTAGCGGGTGCCACATCGAGCAATGCCTTCAGCTTGCGTTGCAGCTGTCGATGACTCATGTGCATGGCATCCGCGAGATCATTGGCGTGAAATTCGGCATCGGCATAGCGCTGTTGCAGTGCTTTGTCGAGGCGATCGAGAAAGAGCTGCTCGCGTTGTGTGAACCCGGGTAGCTCCGCCGCGATGTTCGATGAACTATCGTTGGACAGCAGGTGCTGTCGCGCGCGCTCCGCACGCAGCTGATTCAGCTCCAGCAGATTCCGCAATCGGTAGCGCAATTCGTCCGGAACAAAAGGCTTGGCCAGGTAGTCGTCCGCGCGCTCCCTGAGGCCTTTGAGCCGACTGGCTTCGTCACCGCGCGCGGTCAGCATAATGATCGGTACATGCGACGAGTGTTCGTCGCTGCGCAGACGTTGCAATACCTCGAATCCATCGAGCCCCGGCATCATAACATCGCAGATAACGGCGTCAGGGATGCGCTCTGCTGCCATGGCAAGTCCGGCCTTGCCATCGCATGCTTCGATACAGTGGTAGTTATCCTGTAGCAGATCGACGATGAAGTGCCGCATGTCATCGTTGTCATCGATGATCAGCACCTCGATACCGTCATTAACTACTTCCATTGATGTAGTCCGGTCGACCGTCGGTCGCCGCAAGTACGACTCCGCATCGAGACTCTGCATCGCCAGCGCCGCAGCTGCTACCTCACCAGTTGCTTGTACTGCTTTCAATCTGACGGTAACAGTGGTGCCGGTACCTGGCGTACTGTCGATGCTGGTTTCGCCGCCATGCGCATCAATCAGTTCTTTAACCAGGGTCAGTCCGATGCCAGTGCCAGGGCCCACACCTGAACCCCTTTCGAATAGATTGAAAACACTGTTCAGGTGTTCGGCGGCGATTCCCACACCGGTATCGGCAACACGAAAGATTGCCTCACTTCCCTCGCGAGCGACCGAGACGACGATGCGACCCCCGGCGTGCGTGTACTTCAATGCATTCGAGATGAGATTGATGAACATGGTTTGTAATGCATCGGCATTGCTTGCCACCCAAACATCGTCATTGGCATCCAGCGCAAGTTCGACGTCGTTGTGCGCCGTTGCGGAATCGAATTCGGCAACGACGAGACGCGCAACCGGCGCTACCGCGATAGGTTGGAGTTCGACGTGCTGCTGGCCTCCATGCCGCGCCAGGGTCAGTAGCTGGTCGACGAGGTGTAGCAGACGTTCGCCGTTTCGCCGCGCGATATCAAGGTAGTGTCTTGCCGCAGCAGGAATTGCCTCACGCATACTCTCTTCAATGGGACCAAGTATCAGCGTGATTGGCGTGCGAAACTCGTGCGACAGACGTGCAAAAAAGCGGCTCTTGCTTTCAAGGGCATCCTCAAGATATTCGGCCTGCCGTTCAATCGTGTTTTTCTGCTCCACGATTTTTGCAGTACGTTTGTCTACTTCCGCGGCAAGTTGCTGAGTTTGTAGCCTGAGTTGTCGGAGACGCCATTGGATGATCAGCAGCAGAGACATTAGCGCTAACAAGCCCATCCCCGTCTTTGCCCACCACGTTAACCACCACGGCGGCGTGACATGTATTCGGATAGCGGCGTCCTCAGCCGACCAAACGCCATCGCTGTTAGCTGCCCGCACCCGAAACACGTAATTGCCCGGCACCAGGTTGGCATAGGATGCATAGCGACGACGTGCATCGGTCTCGGTCCATCCCTGGTCGAGCCCCTCGAGAAAATATGCGTAACGATTGCGTTCCGGACTGACGAAATGCAGGCCAGCGAATTCGAAGCCAATGAAGTTTTGTTTGTAGCTAAGCTCAATTGCACGTGTCTCTGATATAGGTCGCTTGAGAACCGAGTTCGGATCATCGCGCCGAAACGTAACGGGTTTATTGAACAGGCTGAACTCCGTCAGGACAACGGTAGGCGGAAGCGGTTTGTCCACCAGGTCTGACGGCCTGAAGCGCGTTATGCCACCGACGCCACCGAAATAAATTTCCCCGGACCGCGACTTGAGCGCTGCGCCACCGTTGAATTCATTCCCTTGCAACCCGTCCCGATATTCGTATTGCCGCCCTGCCCGATTGATCGTGTCATAGCGCATGAGACCACGATTACTGCTTAGCCACAGCACACCATCTGCTTCGGGCACGATGCTATAGATGACACCTGCCATCAGGCCATCGGCGGTCGTGTGTCGCTCGAACTGC
>DDIP01000268.1:0-19881 GCA_002338605.1 Proteobacteria bacterium UBA1847
GGCTGTTGGGTTTCATCGGCAAGCGCAGGCGCTGCTCCGGCGGCAACCCGTCAAGCACGACTTGCGGTAATCCCCGCGTCTCGGGGCCAAACAGCAGCGCATCGCCGGCCTGGTAGTCGGGGCTGTCGTGTCGTGCCCGTCCCCGGGTGCTGAAGGCAAACAGACGCGGATGATTCAGGGCAAGCAGGCAGGCATCCAACGATACGTGGGTTGTTACCGCCGCGAATTCCCGGTAGTCCAGACCCGCTCGCTTCAGCCGGGGCTCATCGAGCTCGAATCCGAGCGGTTCGACGAGGTGCAGGGCCACGCCGGTATTCGCACACAGGCGAATGATATTGCCTGTATTCGGGGGAATTTCGGGCTCGTAAAGAATAAGGCTAAACATCGAAAACTCTGTAAAATGCCGCACCCATGGCGACCGAACCACTGAAGACAACATTTTGCGGCATCCGAATGGCGTCGCCGATCGTGCTGCTGTCGGGTTGTGTGGGCTTCGGCGAAGAATACACGCGAGTTGACGGTTTCTCGAATGCCGATGCCGGCGCCGTGGTATTGAAAGGCACAACCGGCGACGCCCGCCTTGGCAATCCACCGCACCGCGTATTCGAAACCGCTGACGGCATGTTGAACGCGATAGGCCTGCAAAACCCCGGCGTCGACAAGGTTGTTGACGAGATCCTGCCCGGTCTCGATTTTTCCGAAACGCGATTTTTTGCGAATGTTTCAGGATCGACTATCGAGGAGTACGTACGCGTAACGCGCCGATTCGATGACTCCGATATCGACGCAATAGAGATCAACATCTCGTGCCCGAATGTCAAAGAGGGTGGCGTGCTGTTTGGCAACGATCCCGAGATGTCCGCGCGCGTCGTCGCCGCCTGTCGCACCCAGACGACGAAGCCAATCATCACAAAGCTCTCACCGAATCAGACCGACATCGAAGAAAACGCGCGGCGGTGCATCGACGCCGGGACCGATGGCTTCGCCGTCATCAATACCGTGACGGGCATGGCGATCAATCCGGTGACGCGTCGACCGGTTATCGGCAATGTTAGCGGCGGTCTCTCGGGTCCGGCGATCAAGCCTATCGCGCTGTTGAAGGTTCACCAGGTCTATACGGTTGCCAAAGCGCACAATGTGCCAATAATCGGCCAGGGCGGCATCACGACCGCAAGCGATGCGATTGAATTCATGATTGCCGGTGCGGCAGCGGTCGGTGTTGGAACCGCGCTGTTTTACGACCCGCTTGTGTGCAAGAAAATTAACGCGGGTATTGAGGCCTACCTGAAACAACATCACATGAAAACAGTCGCCGATCTCGTCGGCACACTCGAGCTCTAGGTCAAAACGCTAGTCAAGGTTCAAGGCCTTCATCTTGCGCGTCAACGTATTGCGCCCCCAACCAAGCAGCTTTGCCGCCTCCTGCCGGTGACCGTTTGTTTTCAACATCGCGGCCTTGATCAGCGTTTTCTCGAACTCGGGCATCGCCTGGTCAAGTAGCGGCTCCTTACTGTTGTCAATCTGGCGCTCTGCCCAGGCCGCCAGCATCCGCGTCCATTCCTTGCTGGCTTGTCGTGGCGAATCGGTTCCGCCGAGATCTTTGGGAATATCCTGTACCGAGATTACGCTGCCCGGCGCGGTAAGCGTCAGCCGCCGGCTGGCGTTGACGAGCTGACGCACGTTGCCCGGCCAGTTGAAGTCCTGCAACGCTTCCAGTGCCTCGGCATCAATTGCCTTGACCGCCGTTCCCAGTTCTTCGGCGGCCTCGGCAAGATAATGACCGAGCAGGAGGGGAATGTCTTCGCGGCGCTGCCGAAGCGGCGGTGTATTGATACGAATAACGTTCAGCCGGTGGTAGAGGTCCTCGCGGAAGCGGGCCTCTTTGACGGCACGCGCCAGGTCCTGGTTGGTCGCGGCGATGACGCGGACGTTGACCCGGATCGGAGTCTGCCCACCGACGCGGTAGAACTCGCTTTCGGCGAGAACGCGCAACAGGCGGGTTTGCAGCGCCGGCGACATGTCGCCGATTTCATCGAGAAACAGCGTACCGCCGTCGGCCTGCTCGAAACGTCCGATACGCCGCGAGTCGGCGCCAGTAAAGGCGCCTTTTTCATGACCGAATAATTCGGACTCGAGCAACTCAGCGGCGATCGCCGAAGTGTTGAGCGCGACAAAGGTTTTGTCGGCTCGCGGGCTATGATCGTGCAAGGCCCGCGCGACCAGCTCTTTTCCGGTTCCGGATTCGCCGGTGATCAATACCGTCATACTGGAACCGGCCAACCTGCCAATGGAGCGGAAAACTTCCTGCATTGCCGGTGCCTGACCGATCATCGACGCGATACTGCCGTTGGTCGCTGCAACGGGATCGTCTCCTGTACCGCTCGAGCGCGCGGCCTTCTGCACCAGTTCGACGGCCTCATCGATATCGAAGGGTTTCGGCAGGTACTCGAACGCGCCGCCCCGGTAGGCAGCAACGGCATTTTCCAGGTCCGAGTGCGCGGTCATGACGATGATCGGTAGCTCCGGGCGGCTTGAGTGCAGGCGTTCGAGCAGCGCAAGTCCACTCATGCCGGGCATGCGCACGTCGGTAATCAGGACATCCGGAGAGGCCTCGCCCGTCGCTGAGTCGATCGCTTCGAGCAGGTGCTCGGCGCGTTCGAAACTGCGTGACTCCATCCCGGCCTGCTTGAGTGCTTTCTCAAGAACCCAGCGAACGGATTGGTCGTCGTCAACAACCCAGGCATATAACGGTCTGCTAGACATGGTCGTCGGCCGTTAGCTGTTGCAGGGGAATTCGGACCAGGAACACGGTTCGCCCCGGCCGGCTTTCAAATTCTATGAGTCCGCCGTGTCGACTGATTAGCTCCTGCGCGGCGGGTAGCCCGAGCCCGGTTCCTTCCGATCGCGTCGTGACCAGCGGATAGAAAATCGAGTCCTGCAAGTCCGGTGGAATTCCGGGGCCATCGTCTTCGATTTCGATTGACGCGACGACACGGTGCCGACGATTGCCAATCGTGTAATTGGTTACTGCACGGGTGCGAAGTGTAAGCGCGCCCTGTCCATCGAGTGCCGCAATTGCGTTACGCACGAGGTTCAGCAGGGCCTGGACCATCTGGTCCTTGTCGAGATCGATTTCCGGCAAGCCTGGATCGTAGTCGCGACGGACTTTTGTCTGCCGCTGTTCTTCTGCCTCAATCAGTCGCACGACGTATTCGAGTACCTCGTGCACGTTCACAGCTTGCTTGTTCGGGGGCCCGCCGGGCCCGAGCAGGGTATCAACCAGCGCGGCAAGTCGGTCGGTTTCGCTGATGACAACGTCGGTGTATTCCTTGAGCTCGGCATCACCGAGCTGGCGCTCAAGCAGTTGCGCCGCGCCACGAATGCCGCCCAGGGGATTCTTGATTTCATGCGCCAGCTGACGAATCATTTGTCGCCCCGCACCGTGTTGAATCAGCAACGAGTTTTCGCGACTGATTTGCGAGCGACGCGTAACGTCGGTTATTTCGACCAGCAAACGTGCGTCATCGATCTCGATCGGCGATACGCGACAATCGACGATTCGATCATCGCTGTTTACCTCCGTCGGTGACAATCGGATTTCATTGGCATAGTGATCCCCGCTGTTAACAACGCGCGTCAGGATGTCGCGCAGTTCGGGTTCATCGTCGACCAGTCGTAGCAGTGACTGACCGGCTGCGCGTTGCTGGCTGATGCCGAGAATGTTTTCAGCCGCCGGGTTCAGCGCAACGATCAGCAAGTGCGCGTCGAGGAGAATGATTCCGGCGCTGAGTGCGTCAAGAATGTAGCTGGCGTTTCGCTGCAATGTTCCGTCGTCGCCGGAACCGGGTTGGCGGGGTTGGCGCGACTGCGTGCCTAAAGTACCGAGTTCTGTTGCACGTAAAACCGGTTCGGCAGACTGCGGATCATCAACTTGCCGGTCTCGTCGACGATTTCCGCCTGCAGGTTGTGCACACCCCGGTACACCTCCTCGATCTGGAAACTCGACCCCTGGACCGTCCTTGGCGTCCCGTCGAAATACACGCGCACCTGGTGGCCCTCCTGCAGAGCAGGTGTCAGCGCAAGCGTCACGTTGAGCGTACCCCCTATATTCCACAGTGTTTCTTCCGGGGCAGGGCTCGCGATTTCGAGTCGTTCGTAACGGAAGTCTGGCACTGCCGCATTGCCGGCGTTTTCGGCATTGGCCGGCGCAGTCGGTCGTGCGGCTGCTTGCGGTCGCCGGTTGCCGCTTGATTCAAGCTGAACCACCTTGGCGCCAGGTTCAGGCCGATCCGAGTAATGGACGACGCCATTTTCATCGGTCCACGTATATGCCTCCGCCAGCGCGCCAGCGGCGGCGAGGAGCCCCAGCAGAATGAAAATCGGACGTGTTTGCATACGGTTAGCATAGCAGCGAAGCCGGTGTTTTGGGTAGAAACCGGGCGGCAAAATGCCGCCCGGTTCACAGTTTTGACATCAAAGGCTGTAATACATGGCGAATTCAAGCGGGTGGGTGGCCATTCGCACGCGTGTGACGTCGGCCGCCTTCAGGTCGATGTACGCATCGATCAGGTCGTCGCTGAAAACACCGCCGGCCTTCAGGAAGTCGCGATCAGCATCCAGTGCGTCCAGTGCTTCACCGAGCGAGAAGGCAACGAGCTTGAGTTCCTTCTCCTCCTCAGGCGGCAGATCGTACAAGTCCTTGTCCATGGCATCACCCGGATGAATCTTGTTCTGGATGCCATCGAGCCCTGCCATCATCAGGGCAGCGAACGCGAGGTAGGGGTTGGCTGTCGAGTCCGGGAAACGAACTTCGATACGGCGACCCTTCGGATTCGCGATGTAGGGAATGCGAATCGATGCAGAACGGTTGCGGGCCGAGTAGGCAAGAATGGTTGGTGCCTCGAAGCCGGGCACCAGGCGCTTGTAGCTGTTGGTCGATGGATTGGCAAATGCGTTGATGGCTTTGGCGTGCTGGATGACGCCGCCGATGTAATAGAGCGCTGTGTCGGACAAGCCACCGTAACCGTCGCCAGCGAACAGGTTTTTGCCGTCCTTGAACAGCGACTGGTGGACATGCATACCGCTGCCGTTATCACCAACCAGGGGCTTTGGCATAAAGGTGGCGGTCTTGCCGAACACGTGCGCGACGTTGTGGACCGCGTACTTCATGATCTGGACTTCGTCCGCCTTGCGCTTCAGCGTATTGAACCGGGTACCGATCTCGCACTGGCCGGCGGTGCCGACCTCGTGGTGATGCACTTCGGTCAGAACCCCGAGCTCTTCGATGGCGAGACACATGGCCGAACGCAGGTCGTGCAGGGAATCGACCGGCGGTACCGGGAAGTAACCGCCCTTGACGCCGGGCCGGTGTCCGATGTTGCCGTCTTCGTAGTTGGCCTCCGAACTCCAGGCGCCCTCTTCGGAGTCAATCGCGTATGACGCCCCCTGCATTTCATTGGTCCACTTGACGCTATCGAAGACAAAGAACTCGTTTTCCGGACCAAAAAATGCGGCATCCGCGACGCCGGTCGACTGCAGGTAGGCCTGCGCGCGGGCGGCAAGTGAGCGCGGGCAGCGATCGTAGCCCTGCATGGTTGCCGGCTCGACGACATCACAGCGAATATTCAGTGTCGTTTCATCGGTAAAAATGTCGACAACTGCGGTCGTCGGGTCCGGCATCAGGATCATGTCCGACTCATTGATGCCTTTCCATCCGGCAATCGAAGAACCATCGAACATCTTGCCGTCTTCAAACAGGTCGTCGTCAATCGTGTGAGCAGGGACCGTGACATGTTGTTCCTTGCCGATTGTATCGGTGAAACGAAAATCGACGAACTTGACCTCTGCATCCTTGATGAGAGCGATAACCTCTGCGGGCTTCATGAATCTTTCCTCCGGTTGTATGCACAAAGTAATGTGGGCCGACAATCGGCCCGCTGTCTGGAGCAGTGCAGGAAGTGTGCCAAGATAGTGCTCCCTGCAAGTAATTGTTTTTTAATGCTTTAGTACTAGCCGCTGTGTTGAGTCTGCACTGTTTTGGTGCGGCACGTCCCAATACCGCACCATAGTAGTGCAAACGCTTGCAGCTTGCAGCTTTTCAGTCCAGCCCCGTTCCCAAGAGCCCTTGTTTCAATTCGTTAACGGGGGGCGCGAATGCACCGAAGCCGTTATACTTCGCGCCTTTGAGGCACCCGAACACCCCCATGACCAGCAATGCGCCCGGCACACCCAAGACATTTCAGGAACTGATCCTCCGCTTGCAGGAGTACTGGGCCGCGCGCGGCTGTGTCATCGTCCAGCCCTACGACATGGAAATGGGCGCCGGCACGTTTCACCCGGCGACGTTCCTGCGGGCGATCGGCCCGGAGCCGTGGAGTGCCGCCTACGTGCAACCCTGTCGTCGTCCAAACGACGGGCGCTACGGCGACAATCCGTTTCGTTTGCAGCACTACTACCAGTACCAGGTCGTGCTGAAGCCATCACCGGACGACATTCAGGCAATGTATCTTGATTCGCTGCGCGCGATCGGTATCGATCCCCTGATTCACGACATTCGTTTCGTCGAGGACAACTGGGAGTCGCCAACACTTGGCGCCTGGGGACTCGGCTGGGAGGTGTGGCTGAACGGTATGGAAGTGACGCAGTTTACTTACTTCCAGCAAGTTGGCGGACTTGAGTGTCGCCCGATCAGCGGCGAAATCACTTACGGCCTCGAACGACTCGCCATGTATTTGCAGGATGTCGAAAGCATCTTCGATCTTACCTGGACGGACGGACCGCTTGGTCGCATCAGCTATCGTGACGTTTACCACCAGAATGAGGTTGAGCAATCGCGTTACAATTTCGAACAGGCAGATGTCGACTCATTGTTCAACGGCTTTGATCACGCGGAGCACGAAGCCGAGCGACTCATCGGCCAGAACCTGGTGCTGCCTGCTTACGAACAAATGCTGACAGCCTCACATACCTTTAACCTGCTGGATGCGCGGCAGGCTATTTCGGTGACCGAGCGGCAGCGATTCATTCTCCGTGTACGCACGATGTCGCGTGCAATCTGTGAGGCCTACTATGCCAGTCGCGAGGCGCTGGGCTTTCCAATGCTGGCGTCAGTAGACGCGACCGAGGCTCCCGAATGAGTCGTTTAAAACCCTTCCTCGTTGAGATAGGCACCGAGGAACTCCCGCCAAAAGCTTTGCGCACACTCATGGACGCCTTCGGAGAACGGCTGGCCGCGGCGCTCGATGACGCCCGCCTCGATCATGGCAAGGTCGAGGTGTTCGCAAGTCCGAGACGGCTTGCCGTGCTGGTGCGGGATCTTGCAGAGCACCAGGCGGATCGCAAGGCAGAGCAAAAAGGGCCGCCCGTTGACATTGCCTTCGACGACCAGGGCAATGCGACACCGGCTGCATTGGCCTTTGCAAAAAAATGCGGTGTCGACATCGCTGAACTCGATCGACAGGAAACCGAGAAAGGTGCCTGGCTGGTTCATGAAAGTATTGAGCAGGGGCAGCCGGCCAGCACACTGTTGCCGGGCCTGGTCAACGACGCGCTTCGGGCTTTGCCGATTCCCCGCCGGATGCGCTGGGGCTCGCACGACGTTGAATTTGTCCGACCGGTGCATTGGGTCGTCATGCTGCATGGCGATGATGTCGTTGAAGGTGACGTCATGGGTATCGCGGCCGGTCGGGAATCGCGGGGTCACCGTTTTCATAGCATTGGGCCCATCGCGATCGCATCGCCGGACACCTACCTTGCGACATTGGAAAAAGATGGCCACGTCATCGCAGACTTTGCGCGACGGCGCAAGTTGGTTCGCGACGGCGTTGAGACTGCAGCCAAGGCCGCCGGAGGCCAGGCCGTCAGCGACAAGGCACTTTACGACGAGGTCGCCGCGCTGGTCGAATGGCCTGTGCCGATCGTCGGCAGCTTCGACGAGTCTTTCCTCGAGTTGCCGAGGGAGACCGTGACCTCGACGCTCACCGGGCACCAGCGATACTTCCCGGTCGCTGACGACCGTGGTGCCCTGTTGGCCAGGTTTGTCACCGTCGCCAATCTTGAAAGCAAGGACCCGGATACAGTACGCGACGGCAACGAGCGCGTGATTCGACCGCGACTCGCCGACGCCGCGTTTTTCTGGAACAGCGACCGGCAGCGTTCGCTTGAGAGCCGACAGGAAACTCTTCGAGAGGTTGTGTATCAACGCGGTCTCGGCAGCCTGTTTGACAAGAGCGAGCGCGTGGCCGCAATCGCGAAAGCAATCGCCACCGCCCTCGGCCAGGAAGACAAGCACCTCTTGCGTGCGGCGCGACTGGCGAAGTGCGACCTCATCACCGGCATGGTCGGGGAGTTTCCGGATTTGCAGGGCACGATGGGCCGTTATTACGCGGCCTCCGACGGTGAGGCCGACGAGGTGTCCGTGGCGATCGGCGAACAATACTTGCCGCGCTTTGCCGGTGATACGCTGCCGGCGTCGCCCGATGGACGGGTGCTGGCTGTGGCCGACAAGCTCGACACACTGGCGGGCGTATTTTCGATTGGCAAGAAACCGAGTGGTAATCGCGATCCCTTCGGACTGCGCCGCGCCGCGCTGGGCGTTGTCCGAATCCTGGTTGAGTGTGGTCTCGACGTCGATTTGAAAGCGATGTTGGCCGTTGCCGTTTCGGTGCAGCCTAAGTCGAAGGCGGATCCGCAGCAGCTCATCGACGACCTGTACGCTTTCATCGGTGATCGCCTGCGCCGCTATTTCCTCGATCGGGACGCCGGCTTGAGTGTCGAGACGTTCGCTGCCGTAGAGGCCAGGGAGCCGTCCTCATTGCTCGACTTCGATCGCCGGCTTGCCGCCGTGCAAACCTTTGCGCGGCTTGAACAGGCTGAAAGTCTTGCGGCAGCGAACAAGCGGATCGCAAATATTCTGCGCAAGGCGGGTGAGCCTTCGGACCTCAAGGTCCGGAAGAAACTCCTGAAAGAGGACGCCGAAAAAAATCTTTTCGATGCGCTCGGTCACGTACAGGAAAAAATTGAGCCGCTGCTCAACGTGCAAAACTACGCCGCCGTATTGAACGAGCTCGCGGCGTTGCGCGAACCGGTTGATCGCTTTTTCGACGATGTCATGGTTATGGCCGATGACGATGCCGTCAGGAATAATCGGCTGGCCCTGCTCGGCGAATTGCGATCCCTGTTTCTCAACGTTGCCGATATTTCACGGCTCTCAATTCGCTAGGTATGCCAAATCGCGCCGCAAAGGTCCGGCTGGTCGTTCTCGATCGTGACGGCGTCATCAATGTTGAGTCGGCGGACTTCGTCAAGTCAGCGGCCGAGTGGCAGGCGCTCGATGGCAGTATCAATGCCATCGCCGCACTCTCAAAGGGTGGGTTCCGAATTGCCGTCGCGAGCAACCAGTCCGGGCTGGCGCGCGGTCTTTTTGACTACGGCGCCCTTTATGCCATGCACGAAAAAATGCGCGATCTTGTCGCAGCGGCGGGCGGGCGTATCGATCACATTGTTATTTGTCCGCATGGGCCGGACGACGATTGCGAATGCCGCAAGCCTCGCCCGGGACTGTTGTTGCAGGTCGGCAAACACTTCGGCGTCAATATGAATGGCGTGCCTTTTGTCGGTGATTCGGTGCGCGATCTTGAAGCGGCGCTTGCCGCCGGCGCAAGACCGATCCTGGTTCGCAGTGGCAACGGCCGAATGGCCGAGAAAAGCTTGCCGCCGGCGTTGCGGTCCGTGGAGATCTACGACGACCTGCAGGCCGCCGCCGCCGCACTGCTTGCTGAGTAAGGCCGTGTTCAGGGCGCTGCGATCAATCGGATTCCTGGTTTTTGGATTCACGAGTGGCGTGCTGTTCGCTGCCGTGTCGATGCTGTTTTTCTGGGCCTCGGAGCAATTTCTGTGGGGCTTTGTTGTGAATTGGTGTCGTCTGACGCTTTGGGCCGGCCGTATCTTTTGCGGCATGGACTACCGCATCGAAGGGCTGGAGAACCTGCCGGAGGAGCCCAGCGTCATCATGATCAAGCACAGCAGTGTGTTTGAAACTTACGGGCACGTACCTTTTTTTCCGCGGACCTCATGGGTATTGAAACGCGCGATACTCTGGATACCGGTTTTTGGCTGGGCACTGGCCCTGGTATTTCGACCCATCGCAATCAACCGCAAGGCCGGCACCCGCGCCGTGCGCCAGGTCATTGATCAGGGCAAAGCCAAACTGGCCGCCGGTGTCTGGGTGACGATTTTCCCGGAGGGCACCCGCGTACAGCCCGGCCAGACTCGCAAGTACGGCATCAGCGGCGCCGCGCTTGCCCGGGAGGCGGGTGTGATGATTGTTCCGGTCGCACACAACGCGGGTGACCTGTGGCGTCGCCGGGAACTCGTCAAGCGACCCGGGCTGGTGCGGTTTTGCATCGGTCCGCCAATCGACCCCGGCACCCAGTCCCCGAAAGAAACCAACCAGCTCGTTCAGGCCTGGATCGAGAACAAGATGCGCGAGATCAGTCCGGCCTACCAGATCTTGACGCGGTCCTCGGGCGGCAGGTAAAGCGCATCCTCGGGGCCGATGTCGAAGGCCTCGTAGAACTCAGGGACATTGCGAACAGCGCCATTGGCGCGATACATGCCCGGTGCGTGTGGATCGGTGCCGATCAAAAGACGCAGTGACTCGTCACGGTAGATGTTGCGCCAAACCTGCGCATAGCCAAGGAACACACGCTGTATGCCGGTGAAACCATCAATAACCGGCGGCTCTTCGCCGTTGAGTGACATCTTGTAGGCCAGCAGGCCGATGCTGATACCACCCAGATCGCCAATGTTTTCGCCAAGCGTAAACTCGCCGTTGACGCTCAGGTCGTCAAAGGGCTGGAAGCCGTTGTACTGTTCGATCAGCTTCCTGGTGCGCTTTTCGAATTCGGCGCGGTCCTCGTCCGTCCACCAGTTACGCATGACGCCATCGCCATCAAAGGTGCTGCCGGAGTCATCGAACCCGTGGCCGATCTCGTGCCCGATGACAGCACCGATCGCACCGTAATTCACCGCGTCATCGGCCTCGAGATTGAAGAACGGCGGTTGCAGGATGGCAGCCGGGAATACGATTTCATTCAAGGGCGGCATGTAATAGGCGTTAACCGTTTGCGGCGTCATGGCCCACTCGGTGCGATCGACGGGTCCGCCCTGGCGGTCCAGCAGGCGCTGGTACTCGGCGAGCGCGGCTCGTTCGCTGTTGCCGTAGTAGTCATCCGGCTCGATGGTCAACGCGGAGTAATCGCGCCATTCATCCGGGTAGCCGATCTTCGGTGTGAATTTTGACAACTTGTCGAGCGCCTGGAGCTTGGTTTCTTCCGACATCCAGTCGAGCTCCTTGATGCTTTTCTCGTAGGCGCTGATCAGGTTGCCGACCAGCTCAAGCATGCGTTCCTTCGCCTCGGGCGGGAAGTGGTTTTTGACGTAGACCTTGCCGACGACTTCGCCGAGCCCGCCGTTGACAACATTGACGCCGCGGCGCCACATCGGCCGCTGCTCCTCGGCGCCTGACAGGGTCTTGCTGTAGAAATTGAAGTTCTGGTCATCGAGAGCGGTTGTCAGGCGGCTTGCCGAATTGTTCAGCGCAACCCAGGTCAGGTAGGTTTTCCAGGTATCGAGATCCGTGTCGACAATGATCTTGTCGAGGGCCTTGAGATAGTCGGTCATGAACAAGACCACCGAACCGACGTTTTGCAGACCGGCCTCTTCGAGGTAGCCCGCCCAGTTGAAGTTCGGCATGACCTCAGACAACGCGTCGGTTGTGATCTTGTTGTAATTGACGCTCCAGTTGCGAGCGTCTTCCTTGGTCATGTTCTCTTTTGCAAGCCGTGTCTCCAGTGCGAGGACGGTATCGGCTGCCTGGGGCCCGCCGTCGAAGCCGGCGAGTTCGTACATGCGCTCAATGTGGGCGACGTAGTCGTCGCGCAGGGCCGCAGACTTCTCATCGGTTTTGAGATAGTAATCGCGATCCGGCAGGCCGAGCCCGCTTTGCGCGACGTAGATCATGTAGCGCTTCGGGTCCTTGAAGTCAGCGACCTGTCCCATGCCAAACGGCGCGTCGAGGTTTCGCTTGCCGGTCTCGGCAAAATAGACCGCGAGGTCGTCGTAGTCCTTGATTCCACGGATGCGCTCCAGCTCAGGCATCAGCGGCGCGATGCCCTTCGCATCACGGGTCTCGGTGTCCATAAAGGAGCGGTACAGGTCGCCAACTTTTTGCTCATCCGTCCCTTTGGCAAAATCGCCGGAGGCCGATGCCTCAACGATGGCTTTCACTTTTTCCTGGGACTCGTCGCGCAGGATGTCGAAGGTGCCGTAGCGGGAGCGGTCCGCCGGCATCTGGGTTTCGGCAGCCCATTTACCGTTCACGTAGGCAAAGAAATCGTCACCCGGGCGCACGCTCAGGTCCATGCCGGCAACATCGATACCGGACACCCGTGCTTTGGGCGCCTCGGCGGCCGGTTGGCCACAGGCAGCGAGAAACAACAGCGCAGCGGCGCCAATCATTTTATTGACCACAATAATTCCTCTTAAGATTCATCATCTTGGCAGGCTGGCGCCGTGCCCTTAATCTCTATTCGATGCACTTCGACGGTTTTTGGTTGCAAAAGTTTATCTAGACGTCGAGATTCTCAACCGTCAGCGCATTTTTCTCGATGAATTCCCGCCTGGGCTCGACCTGGTCACCCATCAAGGTTGTAAAGATTTCATCAGCCTTCACCGCATCGTCAATCTTGACCTGCATCAGCCGCCGGGTCTCGGGATTGACCGTGGTGTCCCACAGCTGGTCCGGGTTCATCTCGCCCAGGCCCTTGTACCGCTGTATCGACTGCCCGCGTCGTGCCTCGGACATGAGCCATTCAACCGCAGCAGCGAAACTGGTAACGGCCGCCTCGCGATCACCGCGGCGAATCGTCGAGTCCTCGGACAAAAGGTCGTTGATCTTCGCAGCCAGCGCCATGATGTGCCGGTACTCGCTGGTACCGAAAAACTCGCGCGGGATATAGCGCGTCGCACCGATACCGTGTTGTATGCGCGTGATGGCGATACGGACGGATTCACCGTCTTCGTCGCCGCGATCCAGTACAGCGGTATAGCTGCCGATATTGTTGTCGTCGGCACGATCCCCGGTTGTCTTCGGCAGGGATACAGAGAGCTTTTGCGTCCACGCATCCAGTGCATCAAGATTTTCAAGGTCGCCGGCAGACAGCTCGGGAAGCTTGCTGATCGCGCGCAAAACAATTTCATCGTAGCGGGGCGCGAGTCGCGTGATGATCGCCTCTACCGCGATATGTTCTTTTGCAAGGGTTTCCAGTGCGACACCGGACAAAGGCGGCGCCTCGCTGTTGACATGCAGCGCCGCATTGTCCATTGCCGCATTGAGCAGGTAGGCGTTGAGCTCGGCATCGTCCTTGACGTAGACCTCCTGTTTGCCGCGCTTGATTTTGTAGAGCGGCGGCTGCGCGATATACACATGACCGCGCTCGATGAGTTCACGCATTTGCCGATAGAAAAACGTCAGCAACAAGGTGCGAATGTGAGAGCCGTCAACGTCGGCGTCGGTCATGATAATAATGCGGTGGTAACGCAGTTTGTCCGGATCGAAATCGTCGCGTCCAATACCACAACCGAGCGCGGTAATCAGTGTTCCGACTTCGGCCGACTGCAGCATCTTGTCAAAGCGTGCCTTTTCCACGTTGAGTATCTTGCCCTTCAACGGCAGTATCGCCTGCGTTCGGCGATCACGGCCCTGCTTGGCGGAGCCGCCTGCCGAGTCGCCCTCGACGAGGAAAATTTCTGACAGCGCCGGGTCTTTTTCCTGGCAGTCAGCGAGCTTGCCAGGCAACCCGGCAATGTCGAGCGCCCCTTTGCGGCGCGTCATTTCGCGTGCCTTCCTGGCCGCTTCGCGCGCGCGCGTTGCATCGATGATCTTGGATGCAATGGCTTTCGCTTCCTGCGGATGCTCGAGCAGAAACTCTTCGATGCGCCCGGCCATCGCCTGTTCGACGATGCCCTTGATCTCCGAGGAAACCAGCTTGTCCTTCGTTTGCGACGAGAACTTCGGATCCGGCACCTTGACCGACAGCACCGCCGTCAATCCTTCGCGTGCGTCATCGCCGCTCGGTGTGAACTTGTCTTTTTTCGAGTTGAGTTCTTTTTCGATGTAGCCGTTCACGGTGCGTGTCAGCGCGGTTCGAAAGCCCGCGAGATGGGTGCCACCGTCGCGCTGTGGAATATTGTTCGTGTAGCAGAACATGTTTTCCTGGTAACCATCGTTCCACTGCAGTGCGGCTTCAACGACAACATCGTCTTTCTGCGCGGTGAAATGAATTACCGTCGGGTGGATCGCGGTCTTGTTTCGATTCAGGTGATCGACAAACGCCTTGATGCCGCCCTCATACTCGAACACTTCTTCGGCTTCATCGCGTTCGTCAATGAGGTGAATTCGCACGCCGGAATTCAGGAAAGACAATTCGCGCAGGCGTCGTGCAAGCACCTCATAGTGAAACTTGATGTTTGAGAACGTGGCCGCACTCGGTTTAAAGCGCAAGGTCGTGCCGGTACGGTCCGTGTCGCCGACAATCGCCAGCGGCGCCGTCGGTTCGCCGTGCATGTATTCCTGCTGATGCACCTTGCCGTCGCGACGCACCGTCAGGACGAGGTGCTCGGACAATGCGTTCACGACCGAGACACCGACGCCATGCAAGCCGCCACTGACCTTGTAGGAGTTGTCGTCGAACTTACCGCCGGCATGCAGCACGGTCATGATGACCTCCGCGGCGGAGCGACCTTCTTCGGGGTGCAGGTCGACCGGAATACCGCGACCGTCATCGGTCACGGTAACCGATTCATCGGCGTGGATGGTCACGGTGATCGTGTCACAGTGGCCTGCCAGGGCTTCGTCGATGGAGTTGTCGACGACCTCGAAGACCATGTGGTGCAGGCCGGTGCCGTCGTCGGTGTCGCCGATATACATTCCCGGGCGTTTGCGGACCGCCTCAAGGCCCTTTAAGACCTTGATATTACTGGAAGTATACTCTTTTGAATCGGTCATTCAGTGTCCTCAAAATCCAAGCGATCCATTGTATCAAATCGCGGACTTTGAAGTAGCGTCAAATACTTATTAATTAAGGTATTTTAGGCCGTTTTTGAGGTATTTATTTTCCACTTGGAAAACTACTGGCTGAGCCGCGTTATCTCGCCATGTTCCACGTGGAACATGACTGGCGGTTCCGGGAAATTCAGTGCATCCGGATCGAGACTGGTGGCGACCACCTGGCAGCCCAATGCCGATACGGCGCTCATCAGGCGACCGATCGAGTCCCGATCGAGTTCTGCCGCAGGATCATCCAGTAACAACAACAACGGTCGTTCAAGGGCGGCCTGGGCTGTTTGCGTTGCCGCCAGGATCATCGCACTGGCCAGCAACTTCTGCTGACCACGGGACACCAGCTTTCGTGCCTGACGCTCGTCATAGCCTATTTTAATATCCGCGCGATGTGGCCCGGCTTGCGTTGCGCCCAGTGCCAGATCCCTCTCCAGGCCCGATTCGAGCGTTTCGGGCAGGGATTTTTCCATCGCCCAGCCCGGGCGGTACTCGAAGCTGAGCTCAGTTCCCAGCAGCACGGTGCCGTGAGCCAGCAGGCTCTCCAGACTCTGTGCGAACACTTTTCGACGAGAGCCATCCAGCTCCAACGCCAACTCGAGAAACTCGGCGTTCCAGCTGCGAATGGTCAATGCCGACGCCTTCGACCTCAGCGCCGCGTTTCTCTGTTTCAGCACCCGACGAAAACGACGCCAGATTGCGAGGTGCTCATGTTCCACGTGGAACGCGATCCAGTCCAGAAAACGGCGCCGAAGCTCCGGACCACCCGCGACCAGGTTATGAACCTCCGGATCAATCACCTGCAGCGGCAGCGACTCTGCCAGCGCGGCGGCACTCGCCGCCGGCTCTCCCCCAACGCGCACTTCGAGCCCTTCTCGCCCATTACGAACGCCCATGCCCTTTCGCCGGCCGCCCTGTTCAAGCTCACCGAACAACAAAAATTCTGCTGCTCCGTGCCGCGTCAGGTTCGCCGTACTGGCCCCGCGAAAGGATTTACCGCGCCCCAGATACGCCAACGCCTCCAGGAGACTTGTCTTCCCGGAGGCGTTGGCGCCGTGAATCAGATTAAAGCGCTCCCCGAACTCGAGCTCCACGCTTTCCAGGCAGCGAAAGTTGGTGGCCCGAAAAAGGCGCAGCATCGCGGGTGCTCGCCCCTATAAGCGCATCGGCATGACGACAAACGTGCAATCATCTTTGCCGGGCTGCCGAATAAGACAGCTCGAATTGCTGTCCTGCACCGACAGCGTCACGTCATCTCCCTCGACCGCACCCAGTGCATCCAACAGGTAATTCACATTAAAACCGATCTCGATATCCTCGCCGTTGTATTCAACGGCCAACTCTTCTTCAGCCTCTTCCTGCTCCGGATTGTGCGCCTGCAAGACGACACCGCTGTCCCGAATAACGAGCCGAATACCGCGATATTTTTCGTTCGACAGAATCGCCGTACGCTGCAGGGCACCCTTGAACTCCGTGCGGTCCGCTTTCAGCTCGTTCGACGATTCTTTTGGAATTACCCGATCGTACTCCGGAAAGCGGCCATCAATCAGTTTCGACGTGAAGCGAATGCCATCGAGCTGGATACGAATATGATTTGAGCCCAACTCGATATTCAGGTCGCCGTCGCCATCCAACAACCGCTGCAACTCGAGCACGCCCTTGCGCGGCACAATCACTTGCTGATCCGCTAAGTCACCACCCGGCAATTCTGCCTGGCACAGCGCCAGCCGATGCCCATCGGTCGCCACCGCTCTCAAGTGCTTGCCTGCCGTCTCCAGCAACATGCCATTGAGGTAATACCGGACATCCTGTTGTGCCATCGAAAAATGTGTCTTCTCGATAAGCCGGCCCAGCGACGCCTGGCTGACGGTAATTGTTTGACCCGCCTTGATATCGTCAACGACCGGAAACTCTGCCGCCGGCAATGTGACCAGGTTGAACTTGCTGCGACCCGCTCGAACCGATAGCTTTTCACCGCTCAGGCTGATTTTCACCTCTGTCCCTTCCGGAAGTGCGCGACAAATATCCAGGAGCTTTCGGCCCGACACCGTAATCTCCCCATCGGACTCTGCCTCGATTTCCGTCTCGGCTACCAACTCCACCTCAAGATCCGTCGCCGTCACCGACAACAAACCGTCCTTGGCAATGATGAGCACATTCGACAAAATCGGCATCGTCTGCCGTCTCTCAACAACGCCAATTACGGCCTGCAATGGCTTTAACAGCGCTTCCCGGGCTGCGGTAAACTTCATGGTTTCCACCTGTTAATAAAAGTTGGATATTGATATATTATTGTAATTATTAAGCGGCCAAAAGCCTGTGGATAAAAACAATAAACGTATAAAAATCAATTGGTTAATAACAAATTTCACAGCTAACAAAATGCCTATCAACTGCAAACCCCCTGTGCATGAGCTGTGGATAAAATTTCAAAGACCAATTATCCACCCCTTATCCACATCATCCTGTCAAAGTTCTTAACAAGTTCAAATAATCGTCATCCACACGCTTTTCCGTCTCCCGAAGTGCTTCGATGCGCCGGCAACCGTGCAACACCGTGGTATGGTCCCGGCCGCCAAAGGCATCCCCGATCTCCGGCAGACTGTGGTTTGTCAGCTCCTTCGCGAGTGCCATCCCAAACTGGCGCGGTCGGGCTATCGAACGGCTGCGTTTCTTCGACAACAGGTCGCCGACGCGAATCTTAAAGTACTCTGCCACCGTTTTCTGAATGTTTTCGATTGACACCAGGCGATCCTGTAAGGCCAGCAGATCGCGAAGCGCCTCTTTGGCAAAATCCAGGTCAATCGGTCGCCCGGTAAACCGATATGTCGCAATCACGCGGCGCAACGCACCTTCAAGCTCACGAACATTCGAGCGAATCCGCTTGGCGATGAAAAACGCGACTTCCTCGGGAAGGTCAACCCCATCCGCCTCCGCCTTGCTCATCAGGATGGCCACCGAGGTTTCAAGCTCCGGTGGCTCAATCGCAACAGTCAAACCCCAACCGAACCGCGACTTCAGTCGTTCCTCGAGACCCGCCACCTCCTTCGGGTAACGGTCGCAGGTCAGAATAATTTGTCGCTGCCCTTCGAGCAGTGCGTTAAACGTGTGGAAGAATTCCTCCTGGGAGCGCTCCTTTCCGGCAAAAAACTGGATATCGTCAATCAGCAAGGCATCCAGCGAGCGATACGAGCGCTTGAACTCGGCGATGGTGTTGTGCTGTAAACCCTTCACCATGTCGCCGACAAAGCGCTCCGAATGAATGTAACTGACCCTGGCATCCGGCTTCGCTTTCACGATCGCATTGCCCACCGCGTGCATCAGGTGTGTTTTACCCAGGCCAACACCACCGTAAATGAACAGCGGATTATAAGAAACGCCGGGGTTTTCGCCCACCTGGGACGCTGCCGCACGGGCGAGCTGGTTACTTTTACCCTCGACAAAACTCTCGAAAGTAAAGCTCGGATTCAGTCGGGATGCGATGGGCTCTTCGCCGCTCGAACGAATCGCGGCCGGCCGGGGCCGAGCACCACCCGGGCTCGCCGGGCTGACTGCTGCGACTCTCCGCGAACCGACCTCGAAGCGCAATTCAATACCACTGCCGTGTTCTGCCACCAGTTCAAGAATTCGCTGCAGGTGATGCTGCTTCAGCCAGTCGATCACGAAGCGATTGGGCGCGAGCAGCCGCAGCGCGCTGCCGTCATCCTCGGCCTGAAGCGGCCGGATCCAGGTGTTGAATTGCTGCTCGGGAAGCTCCGCCTGCAAAACGCGGAGGCACTGATTCCAAAGCGATGATTCAGCGGACAAGCAATTCCCCAAGGTATGACCAAACAGTCCGGAGTGGGCCGTTGTGCTGGATTGTTATGAATGACGGTGGAACGACCGGGCAGTTTATACTGAAATTCCAAGCTTTACATCCGTCTATTGACACTGTCAGACCTTCTGAGTACCCTTGCCGGCCTTCTGAAAATCCGGCTCAATTCCGCCGGCGATTGATCCAGGTAAACGCAATGAAACGCACGTATCAGCCCAGCAAAATCAAGCGCGCACGCACGCATGGATTTCGTGCCCGTATGGCGACAAAAGCCGGGCGCCTCGTACTCAAACGACGCCGCGCCAAGGGCCGCGCGCAGCTGACGCCGTAATCCAGACACGGTCGTCACCTCGCGACCGCGACCGTCACGACGACGAACCCAACAACAGGATTGACGAGCCGCGACAAGCTTCGGTTTCAAAGGGAAAACCGGCTTCCAGATGCAGCGGCTTTCACGCGCGTGTTCGAAAAAGCCACGCGAAGCCGGGACAAGTTCTTTACAGTACTGGCCCGTGACAATCAGCACGAGATACCGAGACTCGGCCTCGCTATCTCCAAAAAGCACTGTCGCAAAGCGACAGCGCGGAACCGAATTAAAAGAGTGATTCGAGAGTCCTTCCGACAGCACCAGGTGCAACTGGCCGGCCTCGATATCGTGGTGATCAATCAACCTGCGGCCACAGGGGCTGATCGCAGTGCGATGGATGACAGCCTCGAGTTTCACTGGCAACGTTGCCGTGAGGCAAAACGCAAGAAAAAGAACCAGGAAAGCTAGGGAATGGACAATCAACGACTGATAATCTGGGGCCTGTTCGGCGTGCTGGCCTGGATTACGTACCAGACATGGGTGCGCGACTTTGCGCCCAAACCGGTCCCAGTCGAATCCGGGCAGACCGAAGTGCTATCGGCACCGGCGGCACAGGAAGCCGATTTGCCGACACTGGCCACA
>DDIP01000268.1:19986-23648 GCA_002338605.1 Proteobacteria bacterium UBA1847
CACTGGCCACACCAGCTGCGGGAGAACTCGATGCTCCAGCGCTGGAGGGGGAGACTACGCCAGATCCGACAGGCGCGGCACCCGCCATTAAGACCGTCAGCGTCACGACTGATGTCTACAAACTCGAAATCAGCACCCGGGGCGGCACCATCCAGGGAGCGACGCTGTTCAAGTACCCGGTCGCAAAAGACCGACCCAACGAACTCGTCGAGCTGCTGAGTACCGATCCCGCGACGCTCGGGCTTATCCAGACTGGACTCCGAGCCGTCGGCGATGGTGCCGAGCCCAATCATCTCGCGACGTTTGAAACCCGGAGCGACAGTTACGACCTTGGCGATGCGGACGAGCTCGAAGTGCCGTTCACGTGGACCGGCGCGGACGGAGTTACGGTGACAAAACGCTTCCTGTTCAAGCGCGGCGAGTATGCGCTTCGTGTCGAGCAGACGGTCCAAAACGGCAGCGCGGATCTCTGGCGAGGTGCGGGCTACGCACAGATCCAGCGTGTCTCAAAAGAGCAGGATCGCTCGATGTTTGATGTCGACTCCTACTCCTTTAGCGGACCGGTCGTTTACAACGGCGAGAAATCAGAAAAGTACAGTCACGACGACCTGGTCGACGACGGTGCGGTCACTCTGAAAGCGGTTAACGGCTGGATCGCCTCGATCCAACATCACTTCCTGAGTGCTGCCGTTCCACAACGCGATACCGAGCGCACGTACAGCGTGTCCGTCAAAGGCGGTCGCTCGACGACGAGCATGATTGGCCAGGCGGAGTCGATCGCGCCCGGCTCTTCCAAGACCTTCACTACAACGGTATTCATCGGCCCGAAGCTACAGGCACAACTCGAGAAAATCGATGAAACCCTGAAGCTGACGGTTGACTACGGCTGGCTCACGATCATTTCCCAGCCCCTGTTCTGGCTCTTGAGCGTCGTACACGACTTCGTCCATAACTGGGGTGTCGCCATTATTCTGGTCACCTTCCTGATCAAGCTTGCCTTTTACAAGCTCACCGAATCGAGTGGGCGATCGATGGCCAAGATGCGGAATTTGCAACCACGCATGAAAGCGCTTCAGGACCGATACAAAGACGACAAGCAGGCCCTGAGTCAGGCCATGATGGAGCTTTACAAGCGGGAAAAGGTGAATCCGGCCGCCGGGTGTTTGCCGATCCTGATCCAGATGCCGTTCTTCCTCGCGTTCTACTGGGTATTGCTCGAGAGCGTCGAAATGCGCCAGGCACCGTTCGCGCTCTGGATTACCGATCTATCGACCCGGGACCCGTACTTCATTCTGCCGCTGATTATGGGCGCGGCCATGTTCATGCAGCAAAAGCTGAACCCGGCACCCGCCGATCCGATGCAGGCGAAAGTCATGCAGATCATGCCGGTGATGTTTACCGCGTTCTTCGCGTTCTTCCCGTCGGGCCTGGTGCTCTACTGGGTGACCAACACCGTGTTGTCCATCGCACAGCAGTGGAAAATCAACCGGGTTGTCGAGCAGGAAGCCAGGGAAAAGAAACACTAGCGGGCGTCCGCGACCGCCTGCTGGTAACAGCCGGATCGGCTGTGGTCTTATAGGCACATGCAAAGCCTCGCCGACACGATTGTAGCTGCCGCCACGCCGCCTGGAACCGGCGGCGTCGGGATTGTGCGTATCTCCGGCCCGGATGCCGAAGGTATCGCGCGCCGCATGCTCGGCAGCCTGCCGGAACCACGGTATGCGAGCTTCAGGAACTTCAAAAACGAAGAAGGCGAGGACCTCGATACCGGCCTCGCGCTCTATTTCCCCGCACCGACTTCGTTCACAGGCGAATCCGTGCTGGAGCTGCATGGGCATGGCGGGCCCCTGGTCATGGCCATGCTGGTCGACGCAGCCATCTCACTCGGTGCTCGGCGAGCACAACCTGGTGAGTTTTCACAACGTGCTTTCTTAAACGGCAAGCTCGACCTCTCGCAAGCGGAAGCCATTGCTGACCTCATCAACGCCGGCACCTCGCAGGCTGCGCGCGCCGCGCTACGCTCGCTGTCCGGCGAATTTTCCAAAGCCGTTAATACATTGGCAGAACTACTCACCCGCTTGCGACTGCATGTCGAGGCGGCGATCGACTTCCCGGAAGAGGAAATTGATTTCCTGTCCGACGAACTCCTTAAGAAACGACTCGATGAATGCGCTGACGCCTTTGCCCTGTTGCAGGATGAGGCGCGGCAGGGTCGCGTGCTGCGCGACGGCTTCCGGGTCGTGATCGTCGGCAGACCGAATGCCGGCAAATCCAGCCTGTTGAACTTGCTAAGTGGTCAGGACGCGGCCATCGTGACAGAAATTGCCGGTACGACACGCGATGTACTGCGTGAACAGATCGACATCGACGGCCTCGCCGTGGAACTGGTGGACACGGCCGGTTTGCGGGAAAACCCGGATCGTGTTGAAGCCGAAGGCATTCGTCGTGCACGCGAAGCGCTTCGAAGCGCCGATGCCGTGCTGTGGATCCAGGATGCGACCGAAACCGAGCACGGAGTCATCGACGAACCGTTGCCGGATGGCACGAAAATCACCATTGTGCGAAACAAGATTGACTTGCCTGGAGCAAAACGCGAACCGGCGGCTGTAAATATTTCTGCGAAGACCGGCGAGGGGCTTGACGCGTTGCGACAGCGAATCCGGGATCTTGCGGGCTATGAAAACCTGAGCGAAGGTGCCTTCACGGCGCGCAGCCGTCACGTCAATGCCCTGGAGCGTGCGGCGATACATTTTCGGACGGGCACGACCGCACTCGAAGAGGCGAATGCCGGCGAGCTATTGGCCGAAGAGCTGCGCCTCGCCCAGCGCGCGCTGGGTGCAATCACCGGCGAAGTTTCATCCGATGATCTGCTTGGCCGGATCTTCTCCGAGTTCTGCATCGGCAAGTAGTCATGAGCCGGATTACACCGCTTTCTTAAACCGGTTCACAGGAATCACCGGCCACGCGCCGGCGAGGTCGCGGCGACAAACCGGGTATCTTGTTACCCTACGGGTGGAAGCGCTCCTCGGAAATCGACATTTCCGTCACTGGCCCGTACCGGGCAACGTCGTCACGGATAATCCCGGCATCCCCGAGGATGACAAACACCAGCGAGTCTGACGGCGGGTAAACCTCTTCGATGACAGCCGCAATGGATTCCCGGGTTGCTGCGATCAGGCTGTCACCGTAATCATTGATGTAAGACACGTCGAGCCCGTTGGCCTCGATCGATGCGAACATGCCGGCGAGCTGAGATGCGGTTTCCAGGCGCGGCGGAAACTGTCCCATGATGTAATTGCGCGCCGATTGAATCATCGGCTGATCGAGCCCGACGTCACGCAGCTGGCCAAGGACACTGAGGGCAACATCGAGTGCGGCAACCGTTGTGCCGGTCTCGGTGAATGACGTGATAAAAATCGCGCCCGGTTTTGCATACCGTGTCAGCGACGAACGCGCGCCGTAACTCAGGCCCGACCTGGTGCGCAACTCCGTCATCAGCATGGACGTGAAGCGCCCGCCGAACACCGTGTTCGCGAGGTCGAGTTCCGCGCGGCCCGGGTAATTTCGATCAACACCGACGTTGCCAATGTAAAAGTAAGTCTGCGTCGCGCCCGGCTTGTCGATCAGCAAGACGCGACGACCCGGTGAGGCTGGCGCTGCCG
>DDIP01000387.1:0-652 GCA_002338605.1 Proteobacteria bacterium UBA1847
TGCAGGCGGAGATCGAGTCTGCATACAGCACTCCACCCACTACGCTCGCATTAGCATGGCAATGTCTCGACCGACTGGTGAAACATGCCGAAACATTTGCCGACAGTATCGCAACTGCCGCTCAGGAGCTCCCTCAAACAGAGCGCACCTTGATGACGGCCGATGAAAAACGGCACGCCGAAACGGGTGAATACCTAGAAGTAGATGAGGATTCCACGCACCACCCGACTGTGGATCACGCCAGCGCAGTCATCTCTGAGACGACTTCCGAGAGTGACGCGGTTTGGTGGGCGCATGCGCTGGTCCGGCAATGTAGAGCCGCTCTCGTCGAATTGACCTTTCTCGCCCCTTGGCTCGTGCTACCGGCTGCACCGAACAAGCTTGAGGATGACTTCAGTATCACCATCATCCCAACGCTACGAGAATTGGCAAATATCAAAAGTGTATTGCTGCCGGCAATCGAACATCGACTAGATGACTCCCATGAGAATGTAGCGACTTCCGCAGAACGCGAGTGGCTGCATGCGTATAAACGCCACATCACAGAAGCGAGTTGTCGTGCTGCTGAACGGATTGCGATCACCGAACGGCTTGCTGCGCAGTCAAGCGAATTTGCCTGCATGGCGTATGATTTCCTGTATGACAAATCATC
>DDIP01000387.1:751-979 GCA_002338605.1 Proteobacteria bacterium UBA1847
ATTTCCTGTATGACAAATCATCGCGTCTGCTGGCGATTGGTTACAACGTGGATGAACTGCGGCGGGATGCAAGTTATTACGATTTACTGGCTTCGGAAGCGAGATTGATTAGCTTTGTCGCGATCGCACAAGGGCAAATCCCGCAAGAGAGTTGGTTTGCCCTAGGACGCCTCCTTACCACTGTCGGTGGAGAACCCGTTCTTTTGTCGTGGAGCGGCTCGATGTTCG
>DDIP01000387.1:1076-1537 GCA_002338605.1 Proteobacteria bacterium UBA1847
GCGGCTCGATGTTCGAATACCTGATGCCACTCCTGGTCATGCCGACCTTTGAGAACACACTGCTTGACCAGACCTATAAAGCAGCAGTGGCCCGACAGATCGAGTACGGACGACAGCGTGGCATACCGTGGGGTATGTCGGAATCGGGTTATCACTTGGTTGATGTCCATCTTAACTATCAGTACCGGGCATTCGGTGTGCCGGGCCTGGGTCTCAAACGCGGACTTGCCGATGACTTGGTCGTTGCCCCCTATGCCACGGTACTGGCGCTGATGGTGTCACCCGAAGCTGCGTACCTGAATCTGCAACAACTCGCCGCGCAAGGACTCGAGGGGAAATTCGGCTTTTATGAAGCGATTGACTACACCCCATCACGTCAACGACGCGGGGAATCGAGCACCGTGGTACGATCTTACATGGCGCACCACCAGGGGATGAGCTTGCTCTCCCTAGCCTATTTA
>DDIP01000387.1:1627-4304 GCA_002338605.1 Proteobacteria bacterium UBA1847
CTTGCTCTCCCTAGCCTATTTACTGCTGAATCGTCCGATGCAGAAGCGCTTCGAATCGGAGCCGCTATTCCAGGCAACACTACTTTTGCTCCAGGAACGAATCCCCAGAACCACGGCACTCTTCCCTCCCACCGCCCAATTTTCCGATACCCAACTAACCTCTCATGCTGTAGAAGCGCCGATTCGTACTTTCAACAATGCCAATACGCCGATACCAGAAGTGCAATTGTTGTCCAATGGCCGCTACCATGTCATGGTCACCAACGCCGGCGGCGGCTATAGTCGCTGGAAAGATCTCGCCGTCACACGCTGGCACGAAGACACAACTTGCGACCACTGGGGTTCATTCTGCTATCTGCGCGACGAGGGCAGCGGAAAAATATGGTCGACCACGTATCAGCCAGCGCTGAAACAGCCGCAGCATTATGAAGTGATTTTCTCCGAGGGGCGTGCTGAATTTCGTCGTCGCGATTCTGTAGGCAATGGTCATTTTGAAACCTATACCGAGATCGTGGTATCACCAGAAGACGATATCGAGCTGCGCCGTGTGCGCATCACTAACCGCACCCGCACCCGCCGCACAATTACGGCAACGAGTTACGCGGAGGTCGTGCTTGCCATGCCGGCGGCAGATGCGCTGCATCCGGCTTTCAGCAATCTGTTCGTGCAGACCGAGATCGACGAAAAACGTCATGCAATACTTTGCACGCGTCGGCCACGTTCGGCTACCGAGGAAACATGCTGGATGTTTCACATGATGACAACGCACGGAGTAGATATCGATGCCATTTCTTATGAAACGGATCGGACACAATTCATTGGCCGTGGCCACACTACCGCCGACCCGCAAGTACTGAGCAGCACATCCTCAGGGATGCTTTCCGGCAACCAGGGGTCGGTGCTGGATCCAATTGTCGCTATTTGCCATGCCATTACACTTGATCCAGAACAAACAATCACCCTCGATCTGGTGAGCGGTGTAGGAGAAACACGTGATGCCGCACTCAGCCTGATCGAAAGATATCAAGATAGACGACTGGCAGATCGTGTCTTTGATGTCGCCTGGACACACGCCCAAGTGGTATTGCGCCAGCTCAATGCAAGTGAGACTGACGCGCAACTCTACGGGCGTCTGGCCAACTCTGTTATCTATGCCAACAGCTCATTGCGCGCCGAAGCTCGCATCCTGATGCAGAATCGTCGTGGACAATCCGGTTTGTGGAGTTACGCCATTTCTGGCGATTTGCCCATCGTTCTACTGCAGATTAGCGACGCAACCAATATCGAATTGGTGCGTCAACTGGTGCAGGCTCACGCGTACTGGCGTTTAAAAGGACTGGTGGTCGATCTGGTGATCTGGAATGAAGACCGTGCTGGTTACCGGCAGCTGCTGCAGGACCAAATTATCGGTTTGATTGCGGCAGGTGTCGAAGCACATGTCATCGATCGACCAGGCGGTATCTTCGTGCGCCGCACGGAACAGATATCGAACGAAGACCGTATTTTATTCCAATCAGTCGCGCGGGTGATCGTAACGGATAGCCGAGGAACATTGGCAGAACAGATCAACCGCCGCAACCCGAGGGATGTGCAAATGCCACGCATCCGACCGAGCAAAAGCCACCGCGCTGATTCTCCAAACAGCAACCTATTATCACCGCGTGATCTCATTCTACACAACGGACTGGGTGGATTCACACGAGACGGGCGCGAGTACGTCATGACCACGACTGCTGCGCAGGTGACACCCGCGCCCTGGGTAAATGTATTGGCAAATCCGCATTTTGGCACGGTCATTTCTGAGAGCGGCCAGGCTTATACCTGGAGCGAAAACGCGCACGAATTTCGTCTCACGCCCTGGCACAACGACCCGGTGTCCGATGCGAGCGGAGAAGCTTTTTATCTACGCGACGAAGAAAGCGGTCATTTCTGGTCGCCCACACCCCTGCCTTGTCGCGGTGCGAATGCATATATCAGTCGGCATGGATTCGGCTACAGCGTATTCGAATATACCGAGGGAGGCATCGTCTCGGAGCTATGGGTCTATGTGGCAATGGATGCTGCCGTCAAATTCTCGGTGTTGAAAGTACGTAACGCATCAGGACGACCGCGACGGCTCTCTGCGACCGGTTACGTGGAGTGGGTATTGGGAGATTTACGGCCGAAGTCGACCATGCATGTGACTACCGAAGTAGATTCTGACTGTGGTGCGCTGTTCGCACGCAATCCATACAACACGGAATTTGCTGGCCGGATTGCTTTTTTTGATGTGGATGAACTCAATCGCTCGATTACCTGCGATCGTGCTGAGTTCATTGGACGTAATGGCTCGCTCAAAGACCCGGCAGCTATGGCGCGCACGCGGCTTTCAGGCAAAGTGGGGGCAGCCTTGGATCCTTGTGCCGCAATCCAGGTCGGTTTCGACTTGGCCGACGGGGAAGAACGCGAGATCATCTTCCGCTTGGGTCAGGCCGGCAGGCATGGGACCGAGGATGCGCGTAATCTGGTGCGCCGCTTACGTGGATCGGCTACCGCGCACACCGCACTCGAAGCGGTGTGGCAATATTGGAATCATACGCTCGGTACCATCCAGATAGAAACCCCAGACTCGTCTCTCAATGTGCTGGCCAATGGCTGGCTCGTCTACCAGACGCTTGCTTGCCGCTTGTGGGCACGC
>DDIP01000203.1 GCA_002338605.1 Proteobacteria bacterium UBA1847
AGGTTCGAATCCTGCAGCCCCAGCCAACTCACACGAAAGGGGACATCGTGGAACTGGCAACAATGGCGGTATTTTCGGGGAACGCCCACCCGCAGCTGGCACAGGATATCGTCCGATGCCTTCGTATTCCGCTAGCCCGAGCCCACGTCGGTCGATTCTCGGACGGTGAATTCAACATTGAGATTCTCGAGAATATTCGGGGTCGCGAAACGTTCATTATCCAGCCGACCTGCCCGCCGGCCGCTGAAAACCTGATGGAATTGCTGGTGATGGTGGATGCTGCTCGCCGCGCTTCGGCAGAATCGATCACTGCGGTCGTGCCGTACTTCGGATTCGCCCGCCAGGATCGTCGGCCGCGGTCATCACGTGTGCCGATAACGGCGAAACTCGTCGCGAAGATGTTCGCTGCCGCCGGGGTCGACCGGGTGCTGACGGTCGATCTGCACGCCGACCAAATCCAGGGTTTCTTCGATATCGCCGTCGACAACGTCTACGCCTCGCCGTTGTTGCTGGGCGACATCTGGAAACACAAGTACCGCGATATGGTGGTTGTTTCGCCGGACGTCGGTGGTGTAGTTCGAGCCCGCGCCCTGGCCAAGCGCCTCGGTGATGCTGATCTTGTCATCATCGACAAACGCCGCGACAAGGCGAACCAGTCCGAGGTCATGAATATCATCGGTGAGGTCAAAAGGAAGAACTGCGTGATGATCGATGACATGGTCGATACGGCGGGCACGCTGTGTCACGCGGCGCGTGCCCTCAAGGAACACGGTGCGGAGAGCGTTTCTGCCTACATTACGCACGCGGTCCTGTCCGGTCCCGCCGTCAGCCGCATCACCGAATCCTTTCTCGACGAAGTCGTTGTCACTGACACCATTCCATTGAGTGCTGAGGCCCAGGCCTGCACCAAGATCCGCCAGCTTTCGACGGCCGAGCTCCTGGCCGAGACCATGCGCCGAATCTCTGACGACGAGTCCGTCAGCTCGCTCTACGTCGACTGAGACGTATTCCTTGTAAAGGGCTCTGGCCCCGGTTAATATGCGCGCCCGTGCGTGGATTGGTCGCGATTCACGCGTTTTTAATGCCTGGAGTAAATCCAGCAAAATCAATCAGATAGTGGAGAATAGTCATGAGTGACGATTTCGATCTGGTTGCAGAACTCCGCGAAGATCAGGGGAAAGGTGCGAGCCGCCGCCTGCGTCATCAGGGAAAAGTTCCTGCAATCATCTACGGTGCCGGGCGTCCGCCTCGTGCGCTGCAATTTGACCAGAACAAGGTCTTGATCCAGCTTGAGAACGAGTCGTTCTACTCAAGCGTCCTGAACATCAAGGTTGGCGACAAGAGCCAGGCTGCAATCCTGAAGGACCTGCAGCGGCATCCCTCAAGGCCCGTCGTCATGCACATGGATTTCCAGCGTATCGTTGATGACGTTGAGATCCGAATGAACATTCCGCTGCATTTCATCGGCGAAGAGACTGCCCCGGGCGTCAAACAGGCCGGCGGTAAAATGGCTCGCCTGATGAATGACGTCGAAATTCTATGTTTGCCCAAGCACTTGCCGGAATATCTCGAAGTCGACGTATCCAAGATGGAACTGGACGACATGTTGCACCTCTCCGACATCCCGTTGCCGGCCGGTGTGGAAATTCCCGAGCTGGCCCAGGGCGAAGAGCACGATCATGCCGTTGTCGCCATTCATATCATCAAGGCGGCACCGGTCGAAGACGATGTTGTCGAGGCTGGCGAAGCAGACGAAGCGGCCCCTGCACCTGCAGCGGACGACGAGACCGACGACGACTGAGTCGGAGTCCAATGAACGCGAAAAGACCGCCACCCGGCGGTCTTTTTGTTTAAGATTGCCACCCCATGTCCAAGACAATTCGCATCATTGCAGGCCTTGGCAATCCCGAGGAAAAATACGAGCGTACGCTGCACAACGCGGGCTTCTGGTTTGTGGACGCATTGGCACGCAAGTACGGCGGCAGCTTTCGCTACGACAAAAAGTTCGATGCCGACTACTGCCGGATCAAGCTGCATGGCGAAGATATCTGGCTTGTTAAGCCGCAGAGCTACATGAACCTCAGCGGTGGCCCTATCCGAAGCGTGATGGACTACTATCGCCTGACCGTGGACGAACTGCTTGTCGCTCACGACGAAATTGACTTGCCGCCAGGGACAACGCGACTCAAGAAGGGCGGAGGCCACGGTGGTCACAACGGGCTGCGCGACATCATCCGGCATTGCGGCGCCGAGTTTGTGCGCCTGCGACTGGGCGTTGGCCATCCTGGCGAGAAAAGCCAGGTAACCAACTACGTACTGAAGCGTGGCTCGGCCGAGGTCGAGCGCGCGATCGAAGAGAATATCGACGATGCAATGGCGGTCATGCCGCTGCTGATCGAAGATGGCCTGAACGCGGCCACCAAGGCGCTTCACACAAGAGAACAATAATGGCAATTACCTGTGGCATTGTCGGCCTGCCGAACGTGGGCAAATCCACCCTGTTCAATGCGCTGACCG
>DDIP01000202.1:0-262 GCA_002338605.1 Proteobacteria bacterium UBA1847
GGCGGCAATCGCTTCGCTATATCCTACGCGACCTTTTTTACTGAGTAGCGCGCTCGGGAGAGCCAGATCATGAAAGCCGACATTCATCCCAATTACGCCGACATCAAGGTCACCTGTAGTTGCGGTAACGAGTTCAACACTCGCTCGACCCTCGGTGAGGATCTCCTGATTGAAGTGTGCTCCTCGTGCCACCCGTTTTATACGGGCAAGCAGAAGATCGTCGATACCGGCGGACGTGTAGACAAGTTCCGCAAAAAATACG